>JAIESZ010000251.1 GCA_019745615.1 Burkholderiaceae bacterium | reverse complement strand
CGTTGCAAGGCCGCTTGGGCTTGGGCCATGTCGGAAAAGGGCCGACGCCCGTCTGCGGTCTCTTGGTAATCTTCGTGGCCTTTACCGGCAATCAACACCACATCAGCGGCATCGGCTTCGGCCAGCACCTCAGAGATGGCAGCGGCCCGGTCTGGCTCGACCAGTAAGGTGGTGCCTGCAATCGTGCCCTGCAAAATTTGGTGGATGATGTGCTCAGGCGGCTCGCTGCGCGGGTTGTCGCTGGTGATGACCACCCAATCGGCCCCTTGCTGGGCCGCAGCACCCATCAGCGGGCGCTTGCTGCTATCGCGCTCACCCCCACAGCCAAAAACGCACCACAGCTGGCCGCCACGGGCAGCAGCCACAGGGCGCAATGCACGCAAGGCTTGGGCCAGCGCATCGGGGGTATGGGCATAGTCCACGGCCACCAAGGGCACACCGGGGGCCGCAATGCGCTGCATCCGGCCCGGCACCGGCTCCAAGTGCTCGCACGCCTGTACCGCCGCTTGTAACGGGATACCCAAGGTGCGCAGTGCAGCAATCACCCCCAGCAAATTAGAAACGTTGTAGTCACCAATCAGTGCCGTTTGCAGCAGGTACTGTTCTTGCCCTTCCACCACCACAAAGCGCAGACCATCGCCGCCCAAGTCCAAGTCTTGCGCCTGCAAACGGGCCTCTTGGTGCATGGACACGCTCCACAAGTCCAGCCCACGCCCCTCCAGCGAAGCATGGAGCTGCCTCCCATGCGGGTCATCAATGTTGATGATGGCCGCTTCCATGCCCAACCAGTCAAACAGCGCCACCTTGGCCTGCCAGTAGGCTTCCATAGTGCCGTGGTAATCCAGATGGTCTTGGGTAAAGTTGGTAAACACACCCACACGGATGCGGGTGCCTTCAAGGCGGTGCTCGGCCAGCCCGATGGACGAGGCCTCAATGGCACAGCTACGCACCCCAGCATCCACAAACTGGCGCAATGCGCGTTGCAGGCGCAGCGGGTCAGGGGTGGTCAGGCCAGTCATGGTCAGGCGCGGCAAAATACCCATGCCCAAGGTGCCCACGAGGGCGCAAGGAATGGGCGTATCGTGTTCCGGCTCACGCACCAACCCACTCAGGGCATTGGCCAACCACCAAGCGCTACTGGTCTTGCCATTGGTGCCGGTAAAAGCCACTACATCCAGCGCCTTGCTGGGGGCAGCAAACCACTCGGCGGCGATCAACCCGGTAGCCATTTTCAGGCCCGCATAAGTAGCTACGTCTTGGCCCTCTAGGGCAAAGGGCTCTACCCCGGCCAGCTCGACCAAACAGGCCACCGCCCCACGGGCGCGGGCATCGCGCACATGGGCGCGGCCATCGCTGCTGGCTCCGGGCCAAGCAATGAAGCCATCACCAGGCTGCACTTGGCGGCTGTCGGTGTGCAAAGTTCCGGTCACGCGGGCGCGCAGCCACTGCATGGCCTCCTGAGGCGAAGCGAGATGAACGATCACAGAGACTCCTCTACCGGGTTGGCCACAATCTGCGGCTTGACGTCAATATCGGGCTGCACGCCCATCATGCGCAAGGTTTGCTGTGCCACCTCACTGAATACCGGCGCGGCCACCAAGCCGCCATAAACTTGGCCGTTGCTCGGCTCATCAACCATGACGGCAATGATGATGCGCGGCTTGTCGATAGGGGCCATGCCGGTAAACCAAGCACGGTACTTGCCAGCGGCATAACTTTTGCCAATTTGCTTGCGCGCTGTGCCCGACTTACCACCCACCGAATACCCTTGGGTTTGTGCGCGCTGGCCGGTACCGCCGGGGCCAGCGGCCATTTGCAGCATCTTGCGAATCTGGCTGGCCGTTTTGGGTGAGAACACCGGCACGCCCACCGCAGGCTCGCTGCTCTTGAGCATGGTGGCCGGAATGATGCGGCCATCGTGGGCAAACACGGTGTACGAGCGTGCCATCTGGAACAAACTGGCCGAGAGGCCATAGCCATACGACATGGTGGCCTGCTCCACCGGACGCCATGTTTTGTACGGACGCAAGCGCCCACTAACGGCCCCCGGAAACGCAATTTGGGGCTTTTGACCAAAACCGGCTGCCGAGAAGGTTTCCCACATCTCTTTAGCGGGCATCTGCATTGCCAGCTTGGTGGTGCCCACGTTGCTCGATTTTTGGATCACGCCCTCGACCGTTAATGCGCCGTAGTTGTGCGTATCTGAAATGGTGGAACCAGTGATAGTGATACGCCCTGGGCTGGTATCGATCACCGTTTCGGGGCGCACGCGCTTGGTCTCTAGTGCAATGCCGATGGTAAAGGGCTTCATGGTCGAGCCCGGCTCAAAGGTGTCAGTGATGGCACGGTTGCGCAATTGTTCACCAGTGAGGTTTTTACGCTTGTCTGGCACATAGCTGGGGTAGTTAGCCAGCGCCAGCACCTCGCCGGTGTTGGCGTCCAGCACCACTACACTGCCTGCCTTGGCCTTGTGCGCTTCTACTTGGTCACGCAGCTTCTGGTAGGCAAAAAACTGCACCTTGCTGTCGATAGACAACTGCATATCGCGGCCATCTTGCGGCGGAATCTCTTCACCCAAGCCATCGACCACCCGGCCCAGCCGGTCTTTAATCACGCGGCGTGAACCGGCCTTGCCCGACAGTAACTTGTCAAAGGCCAGCTCCATACCCTCTTGGCCTTTGTCTTCCACACTGGTAAAGCCCACAACGTGCGCGGCAGATTCACCTTCAGGGTATTGGCGCTTGTATTCTTTGCGTTGGTAAATGCCTTTGATGTCTAAAGCGGCAATTTTTTGCCCGATATCCCAATCGAGCTGGCGCTTAATCCACACAAAGGTTTTGTCTTCATCGGCCAGCTTGGCCTGCAATTCGGGCAGCGGCATCTCCAGCAACTTGGCTAAGGCTGGCAGCTTGGCCCGTACTTCAGGGTTATCGAGCTCTACGTCTTCTGGAATGGCCCAAATACTGGCCGCTGGCACGCTAGAGGCCAAAATCAGGCCATTGCGATCCAAAATTTTGCCCCGGTTGGCGGGCAGCTCCAGCGTACGGGCAAAGCGCACTTCGCCTTGGCGCAAGAAAAAATCGTTGTCTAGTACCTGCACATAGGCGGCCCGCGCACCCAGCCCCACAAAGCCCAGCGCAATCATGCCCACAATGAAATGGCTACGCCAAGCGGGCGTCTTACTCGCCAGCAGCGGGCTAGAGGTATAGAGCACACTGCGGCTCATGGCTGCCCCTTGGCTGGTAACGCCACATACTGCGTAATAGGGGGCGTAGCGGTGTGCATGTGCAATTGGTCGCGGGCCATGGTTTCTACCCGCGACGGGGTGGCTTGGGCGCGCTTTTCTACCTGCAAGCGCTCATGTTCAGTTTCTAGCCGCCGCGCCTCGGCCACAGCACGGTCGAGCGCCGTGTACAGCACCCGCGACTCGTACTGCGTGCGCACTACCTGCATGGCGCTGAGGATGACCAGCACCAACAACACCAAATTCAAGCGCATCATGCCCGCGCATCTCCTGCTGTCACCTCGGTGCGCTGGGCCACACGCATCACGGCACTGCGCGCACGCGGATTGGCAGCCACTTCAGCTGCAGAGGGCTTGATACGCTCGAGCGCCTGCAAGCGCATGGCTTGGGGCGGAGCAAAAGGCATACGTCGGTCGTAAACCTCTTTGGCGTGTTGGGCAATAAACTGCTTGACGATGCGGTCTTCTAGCGAGTGAAAGCTAATCACCACCAAGCGCCCGCCCGGCTGCAAGACGTTCAGGCTGGCCTGCAAGGCTTGCTCTAATTCGTCTAGCTCGGCATTGATAAAAATGCGCAGCGCCTGAAAAGTGCGGGTAGCCGGGTGTTGGCCGCCTTCGCGGGTTTTGACCACGCTGGCTACCAAATCGGCCAGTTCTGCCGTGGTTTGCAGTGGGCCACGCTCTTGACGCCGCGCCACAATCGCCCGACCAATCGGGCCCGCAAAGCGCTCTTCGCCATAGTCGCGCACTACTTGGGCAATTTGGCCCGCATCTGCTTGGGCCAGCCAGTCGGCCACACTTTGGCCGCGCGTGGTGTCCATGCGCATGTCCAGCGGCCCATCAAAGCGAAAACTAAAGCCGCGCTCTGGGCTGTCAATCTGCGGCGAGCTGATGCCCAAGTCCATCAGCACCCCGGCCACGCTGCCCGCAGGCAGATCGGCCAAGTGACAAAACCCCTCATGGCGAATCGAAAAACGCGCATCGTGGATGCGCGCTGCTTCGGAGATGGCTTCGGGGTCTTTGTCGAACGCCAGCAAGCGCCCGACGGGCGGTAATCGCGACAAAATATGCCTAGAGTGCCCGCCCCGGCCAAAGGTGGCATCAATCCAGAGGCTGTCTGGGGGCACAGCGGCGGTATTGCCCAACAAAGCCGCCACGGCCTCGTCTAGCAGCACCGTGGTGTGTTGCAACACTGGGGAAGCGAGCGTCATGGCTGCCTCCCATAGTGAGCGCCCAAGCGTGCCCATCCTGTAGGGACGCACAGCCACAGCCGCCCCTTCGCACCCCGACCCCGCGAACAACGCCCTTGAAACACAGACACCCCAGCTATTTTTTCGTTGACTTGCCCCGAAAAACCGGGGAAAAATGCGCTTTTTCCTGCCATAGCGCAAACTATTTGCACTGTAGCAGGAATTGGCATTCCCCCCCAAGGCCATACCCCAATTTAGCAAGTTTGGGGGC
>JAIESZ010000198.1 GCA_019745615.1 Burkholderiaceae bacterium | reverse complement strand
ATCGACGACCTGAAGAAAAACGGCCACTTGGTCGCTTATGTGGGCGATGTGGTCGGTACCGGCTCCAGCCGCAAGTCGGCCACCAACTCCATCGTTTGGGCTACCGGCCAAGACATCCCCTTCGTGCCCAACAAGCGCTTTGGTGGCGTCACGCTGGGCGGCAAAATTGCCCCCATCTTCTTCAATACACAAGAAGACTCTGGTTCGCTGCCGATTGAAGTCGATGTGTCCAAGCTCGAAATGGGCGACGTGATTGACGTGCTGCCCTACGACGGCAAGATCGTTAAAAACGGCGACACCGTGGCCGAGTTCGCGCTCAAGAGCGATGTGCTGTTTGACGAAGTGCGTGCCGGTGGTCGTATCAACCTGATTATTGGCCGCAGCCTGACTGCTAAGGCCCGTGAGTTCTTGGGTCTGCCCGCTTCCACCCTGTTCCGTCTGCCCACGCCACCGGCTGAAACCAAGGCTGGTTTTACGCTGGCGCAAAAGATGGTTGGTCGTGCGGTTGGTTTGCCCGAAGGCCAAGGCGTGCGCCCCGGTACTTACTGCGAACCCAAGATGACCACCGTGGGCTCGCAAGACACCACCGGCCCCATGACCCGCGACGAGCTGAAGGATTTGGCTTGCTTGGGCTTCAGTGCCGATCTGGTCATGCAATCTTTCTGCCACACCGCTGCTTACCCCAAGCCAGTCGATGTGAAAACACACCGCGAACTGCCCGCCTTCATCAGCAACCGTGGCGGCGTGGCCCTGCGTCCCGGTGATGGCGTGATCCACAGCTGGCTCAACCGCCTGCTGTTGCCCGATACCGTGGGCACCGGCGGTGACTCGCACACCCGTTTCCCGATTGGTATTTCCTTCCCCGCTGGCTCTGGTTTGGTGGCCTTCGGTGCCGCCACTGGCGTGATGCCGCTGGACATGCCTGAATCCATCTTGGTGCGCTTCAAGGGCGAAATGCAGCCCGGCGTGACCCTGCGCGATTTGGTACACGCTATTCCACTGTACGCCATCAAGCAAGGTTTGCTGACGGTAGCCAAGGCAGGCAAGATCAACGCCTTCTCAGGCCGTATCCTAGAAATCGAAGGTCTGCCCGACTTGAAGGTCGAGCAAGCCTTTGAATTGTCTGACGCTTCTGCTGAACGCTCGGCCGCTGGTTGCACCATCAAGCTCAACAAAGAGCCGGTGGCTGAATACCTGCGCTCGAACGTGGTGCTGATGAAGAACATGATCGCCGATGGCTACGCCGACGCCAAGACTTTGGCTCGCCGTATCGAAAAGGTCGAAGCTTGGTTGGCTAACCCCAATCTGCTCGAAGCCGACAAGGATGCCGAATACGCTGCCGTCATCGAGATTGATCTGGCCGACATCAAAGAACCGATTGTTTGCTGCCCCAACGACCCCGATGATGCTAAGTTCCTGTCCGAAGTGGCGGGCACCAAGATCGACGAGTCCTTCATCGGTTCGTGCATGACCAACATCGGTCACTTCCGTGCTGCTGCCAAGCTGCTGGGCGGCCAACGCGACATCCCAGTCAAGATGTGGGTGGCCCCACCCACCAAGATGGACCAAACTGAGCTGATCAAAGAAGGCCACTACGCTGCCTTTGGTGCCTCTGGTGCCCGTACTGAAATGCCCGGCTGCTCGCTGTGCATGGGCAACCAAGCCCAAGTGCGCGAAGGCGCAACCGTGATCTCTACCTCCACCCGCAACTTCCCCAACCGTTTGGGTAAGAACACCAACGTGTTCTTGGGTTCTGCCGAATTGGCCGCCATTGCCTCCAAACTGGGCAAGCTGCCAACCAAGGAAGAGTACCTGACTGCGATGGGCGTGATTGACGCCGACAAGGCCAGCGTGTACCGTTACATGAACTTCGACCAAATCGAAGAATATGCTGACGTGGCTAAAGGCGTTGCTGCCTGAGTCCTGTAAGCTATTGAATCTTGCTGGGGGTTAAGCGCCCCCGGCTCATGGTTTGATGATCGAGGCCCGCGCAATGTGCGGGCCTTTTCGCATGGATATTTGCTGCTTTGAACTTCAGTCATGCACTGATATGGTCGCGCTGCTTGCAGACATTGCGTTTGTGTTGTGTGGCTGCCTTGCTCATGTGGTCTGCCGCAGGGGTGGCCTACGCCCAAGAGCGGGTGGTGTTGCAGCTCAAGTGGGTACATGCCTTCCAGTTTGCAGGCTACTATGCGGCGCTGGAGCAAGGCTATTACCGTGAGGTGGGGCTGGATGTCGCGCTGGTGGAGCGCCAACCCGGTGTGAATGTGGTGGAGCAGGTAGTGACAGGCCAAGCCGACTTTGGCGTGGGCACCAGCGGGTTGCTACTGGCCCGTGCCGCAGGCCAGCCGGTGGTGGCGTTAGCGGCTATTTTTCAGCATTCTCCCCAAGTATTGATTGCCCGTGGCAATGCCCCAGGGCAGAGCGTGCATGATCTGGCGGGCAAGCGGGTGATGTTGGAGCAGCAATCAGAAGAGTTGCAGGCTTATCTGCGTCAGTCGGGGTTGGCACCTTCGGCTTATACCCAGCTGCCCCACAGCTTTCAGGTGCAAGATTTGATCGATGGCAAGGTCGATGCCATCTCGGCCTATCTCTCCAATGAGGTGTTCTTGCTCCAGCAGGCCGGTTTTGCGCACCAGATTTACACCCCGCGTTCGGTAGGTATTGATTTTTATGGCGACAACCTGTTTACCTCAGAGCGCTTATTGCGTGAGCACCCTGAGCGCGTAGCGGCCTTTGTGACGGCCAGCCTCAAAGGCTGGCGTTATGCTTTAGACCATCCGCAGGAGGTGATTGCTTGGATGCTCAAAGCCTACCCCAGTCGGCACACGCCAGAGTTTTTGGCATTTGAGGCCGAACAAACCCGGGCGTTGATCCGGGCTGATCTGGTGGAGTTAGGCTATATGCACCCCGGACGTTGGCAGCATATGGCCGATACCTATGCCAGCATGGGATTCTTGCCTGCGGGCGTATCTCTCAAGGATTTCTTGTACCAGCGGCCTGACGGTAATGATCCCCCGCGTTTGTCCTATGGAGTGATGGCAGGGGTGCTATTGTTTGGTGGGCTGGCGACATCACTCACGCTGTATATATGGCGCACCAATCGCCGTTTACGCCGGGTGTTGCAAGAGAGCCAGCAGCAAGCGCAACGCGAGCAATCGCGTGGCCAAGTGCTGGAGATGTTGGCCCATGACGCCCCACTGACCGACATCCTAGAGGCCATTGTTCGCAGTGTCGAGGCGGAGCGCCCCACCATGTTGTGCAGCATTTTGCTGTTGACCCCCGATGGCGCACACCTGAGTAATGGTGCATCCTCCAGTTTGCCTGATTTTTATCTGACCGCTATTGAAGGGCTGGCTATTGGGCCAATGGTAGGCTCTTGCGGTACAGCCGCTTGGACTGGCGAGCGGGTGGTGGTGGAAGACATCCAATCGCATCCCTATTGGGCACCGTACCGCGAGTTGGCCGCCCGTGCCGGGTTGAGCGCCTGCTGGTCACAGCCGATTTGTGCCGCTAACGGGCAAACATTGGGCACCTTTGGCATGTATTTTGCCAAGGTGCAGGCACCCATCGCCCAAGACATTGCCTTGATTGAGGCGGTGGCCGATCTGGCCGCTATTGCCATCGAGCGTGCGCGCTCCCAAGAGGCCCTGCGCGTCAGTGAAGAGCGCCATCGGTTGCTGGCCGACCATGCGTCTGACGTTATTTGGACGATGAATCTAGAAGGGCGCTTTACCTATATCAGCCCCTCGGTAGAAAAATTGCGTGGTTATAGCGTCGCCGAGGTGATGCACCAAGGCATGGATGAGGCCCTGACCCCGGAGTCGGCCGTGGTTGCGAAGGCAGCCCTCCATGCCGCCATTGAGGCGGTCATGCAGGGGCAGCCTTTTCCTGAAGTACGCCAAGAGCTGGAGCAGCCCTGCAAAGATGGCACCACGGTTTGGACGGAGGTGACTACTTCGGGCATGTACAGCCCCACCGGTGAGTTCATCGGCATTTTGGGTGTGACCCGTGACATCAGCGAGCGCAAGCGCACCGAGCAGCGCATTGCCTATATGGCACGCCACGATCCGCTCACCGATTTGCCCAATCGCTTATTGTTGGAAGATCGCCTGCGCCAAGCGTTGCTGGCCAGCCGTCGCCACCACCATCAGCTGGCGCTGATGTTTTTGGATCTGGATAAATTTAAGCCGGTGAATGACCAGTATGGCCATGCCGTGGGGGATTTGCTGCTGCGTGCTGCTGCCCAGCGCATGCTGGCCCAAGTGCGGGCTGCTGATACGGTGGCGCGCATTGGTGGCGATGAGTTTGTTGTCCTGCTGTCGGTCGTACAGTCGGCGGCGGCTGCGGTGCAGGTGGCAGAAAAGATACGGGCGGCGTTGTCAGAGCCCTTTGATCTCCAAAGCGTGGTGGTGCAAATTTCTGCCAGCATTGGGGTGGCGATTTGTCCGGAGCATGGCCGCAGTGATGTGGAGTTGCTGCGCCATGCTGATGCCGCCATGTACCAAGCCAAGCAGGCCCAAGCCAGCGGTGTAGCGTTGTTCTCGCACTGAGCGCGCCTGTGGTTGCTGGCCTCAATCTTTGGGGCGGAAGCCAATCTCTAGCGTTGGCGGCACCCGGCCATCGGTATCGCGGGGCAGGCTGTCGGTTTTTTGCAGGGCGCGCAGCACGGCGGTGTCCCAGGCTTT
>JAIESZ010000087.1 GCA_019745615.1 Burkholderiaceae bacterium | reverse complement strand
GGCGCTTGGAACCACACCGCTTGGTGGGTTTTGCCGTGGTTACGAAACTCGGCACTGAGCACGCGGCCACTGCGCAGTGGCTCGCCGTCGGCTTCTAGCGTTTCGTAAACGACAGAAAAACGATCTCCCTTGCGCAGGGAGCGACGGAAGTCAATTTCTGTAGAGAAAATTTCGGCCACTTGGGTGGCTACATTGTCTGGAATGTTGGCATCGTCGGTGGCAGCAAACAGCGAGCTATGGATGATGCCCCCAGCCAGCCGAGAGGAGATGGTCAGTGGTGCGGTTTCTAGGCGCGAGGCGAGTTTGCCTTCGCTGTCTTTTTCTACCACCAAGCGCGAGAACATGCCATTGTCTTCATGGGCCCAACGCGCCACCAAGCGCAGTAGGCGGTGGTCATCGGTGGTTTCGGCGCGTACGAGGCGACCATGGCGGCCTAGTAGATTTTGCTGGGTCAGGCTATCGCGGCGCAAAAAGGCTGCTGCTGCTGGATCGGCAATACCCAGACGGCGCAACAGGGATTCTGCGGTGTCAGTGTTGCGCACATTGTCGGCGCGGTACAAAGAGAAAGTGGCACCATCGCTCAAATCGGCCAAGGTGGAGCCGCTGGCCAGCGACTGCACGGGTTCCTCTACCAAGCGCACTGGCAAGTCGGCGGCGTCTGGCCCCAACGATGCCACAGCAAAAGCACCACCGCCACCGGTCAAAAGCACGGTGGCCAAGGCGGCGGTAATGCGTTTAGGGTGTTGTTGCAGGCTGTAAGAAATTCGCGAAAGCAGGGCCGCACTGGCGGTGGTAAAGCCGTTTTTCAAAATGATTTCCCCTAGGTGAGCGTGTGTCCGGGGCAAAATTCCAGCACAAGCACTGGATGCGGCGGAGCGCACAAACTGACAGACTGCAGCGTCTCAGGTGTGCCTGAAAAGGTGGGCCACTAGAATCGGCCACTGCAAAGTGGGCGAAGTATAGCCAAGCCCATCGTCCCAAGTTGTAAAAAATAACATATGAATGACTCTTTTGTGACGCCGACCCCGTTGTCGGACGGGGTACGCCAAGCCCTAGAAACCTCGCTGCGCGGTGCGCAGGAACTGTTGCCCCAAGAGGAATGGGTGAAGAAACTGGTGCGTGCCGAAACCACCGGCCAGCCCCTGCGCATCAAATTGGGCCTAGACCCCACCGCCCCCGATATCCATATCGGCCACACGGTGGTGCTGAACAAAATGCGCCAGTTGCAGGACTTGGGCCACCAAGTCATCTTTTTGATTGGTGACTTCACCAGCCTGATTGGCGACCCTTCTGGGCGCAACAGCACGCGGCCACCGCTTACGCCTGAGCAAATCAAGCTCAATGCCGAAACCTACTACCAACAGGCCAGCTTGGTGCTAGACCCGGCGCGTACCGAAATCCGTTACAACAGCGAATGGTGCGAGCCGCTGGGTGCCAGCGGCATGATCCAACTGGCGGCCAAATACACCGTGGCCCGCATGATGGAGCGCGATGATTTTCACAAGCGCTTCCACAGCGGCCAGTCCATTAGCGTGCATGAGTTTTTGTACCCGTTGATGCAGGGCTACGACTCGGTAGCGCTCAAGTCCGATTTGGAGCTGGGCGGCACCGATCAAAAGTTCAACCTGCTGATGGGCCGCCATTTGCAAGAAGAATACGGCCAAGAGCCGCAGTGCGTGCTGACCATGCCGCTGTTGGTAGGGTTGGATGGCGTGGACAAAATGTCCAAGTCCAAGAACAACTACATTGGCATCACCGAAGAGGCCAATAGCATGTTTGCCAAGGTGCTGTCGATCTCTGACACGCTGATGTGGGACTGGTACACGCTGCTGTCGTTCAAGAGCTTGACCGACATTGCCGCGCTCAAAGCCGAAGTAGCCGCAGGCCGCAACCCCAAAGAGGCCAAAGTGATGTTGGCCAAAGAGATTACGGCACGCTTTCACAGTGTGGCGGCAGCGGATGCGGCCGAGCAAGACTTTATCAACCGCAGCAAGGGCGGTGTTCCCGATGAGATTCCAGAGGTGAGCCTGTCTGGCGCACCCTTGGGCATTGGTGCGCTGCTCAAGCAGGCCAATCTGGCCCCGTCCACCAGCGAGGCCAATCGCCTCATTGACGGTGGCGGTGTGCGCGTCGATGGCAGCGTGGTCAGTGACCGGGGCCTGAAGGTGGCTGCTGGCACTTATGTGGTGCAGGTGGGCAAGCGCAAGTTTGCCCGCGTTGCACTGAGCTAATCACGACAAGCCCATCATGACATCACCTATCGATATCCTCATCATGGCTGCCGGTAAGGGCACCCGCATGAAAAGCCGCCGCCCAAAGGTGCTGCACCGGCTGGCTGGCCGTGCCCTGTTGCAGCATGTGTTGGATACGGCAGCGCAGTTGCAGCCGCGCAGTGCCATCGTCATTACGGGCCACGAAGCCGCTACCGTAGAAGCGGCGATGGCTGCATCCCACGGCCCCAGCACCGCCTTTGCCTTGAAATTTGCCCGCCAAGAGCCACAACTGGGCACGGGCCATGCGGTGCAGCAGGCCGTGCCTTTGCTGGCCGGTGACGGCACGGTGCTGGTGCTGTCGGGTGATGTACCGCTGACCCAAGGTGAAACCCTGCGCGATTTGATCGCGGCTTCACAAACGGTGGCTGGTGGGGCGCTGGCCCTGCTCACTGTGACGTTGCCCGACCCCACCGGCTATGGCCGCATCGTGCGTGCGGCGGAGGGGGCCGTGCAGGGCATTGTGGAGCACAAGGATGCCAGCGCGGCGCAGCGCGCTATCACCGAGGTGTACAGCGGCATCATGGCGGTGCCTGCACAGCGGTTGGCTGGTTGGCTGGCCCGACTTACCAATACCAATGCCCAAGGCGAGTATTACCTGACCGACATCGTGGCGATGGCCGTGCAAGATGGTGTGCCCGTGGTGGGCCACTGCATTGCAGACGCCTTGCAAGTCGCAGGCGTGAACAGCCCCTTGCAACTGGCCGAGTTAGAGCGCGCCCACCAGGGGCGTCAAGCCCATGCGTTGATGGAGCAAGGGGTGCGGCTGGCCGATCCGGCTCGCTTTGATCTGCGCGACGATGTGCGCTCCGGTGCCAAGGCCGCGCTGGTGTGCGGCCAAGATGTGGAGATTGATGTCGGCTGCATCTTTACTGGGCGCGTAGAGTTGGGCGAAGGCGTACACATTGGCGCGCACTGCTGCATTGCCAATGCGCGCATTGCCGCCGGGGCCATCATCCACCCCTATACCCACATAGATGGCGAAAAACTGGGGGCCAGTGTGGGCGAGGGCGCTTTGGTTGGCCCCTTTGCCCGCTTGCGCCCCGGTGCCCAACTGGGCCCAGAGGTGCATATCGGCAACTTTGTCGAGGTGAAGAACAGCACGCTGGCCGCTGGTGCTAAGGCCAACCATCTGGCCTATTTAGGCGATGCTACGGTGGGTGAGCGGGTCAACTATGGCGCAGGCAGCATCACCGCCAACTACGACGGTGCCAACAAGCACCGCACGGTGATTGAGGCCGATGTACATATCGGCAGCAACTGCGTACTGGTGGCCCCTGTGACCATCGGGGCCGGTGGCACCGTGGGTGCTGGCACCACCCTGACCAAAGATGCGCCCCCTGGTAGCTTGAGCGTGGCCCGTGGCAAGCTGATCAACATTGCCCAGTGGCAGCGTCCGGCCAAACAACCCAAAGGCTGAATCCACATGACGCCGCCCACGCCCAGCACCGAGCAAGAAGTGGCGCAGTTGCGCATGCTGCTGGCGCAGCGCGAGCGCCAATTGGCCGAAATGGGCCAAGCTTACGAGGACTTCTTGCGTGCCGTATCGCACGATTTGCGCGCGCCGCTGCGCCATGTCACCTCCTACGGTACCCTGCTGGCCGAGGTGCTGCCAGAGGCTGGGTTGCAAGGCCCCGCTTGGGAAGAAGCCGAGGAGTTTCTGGGCACCATGAACCAATCGGCACGGCGCATGGGCCAGATGCTCGATGGCCTGCTGGCCTTGTCGCGCATCGTGCGTGCGCCGCTACAACGCCAGCCGGTGGCCTTGGCGGCGTTGCTGGCCGAGGTGCAAACCGAACTGGCTGCGCGCACAGCGCAGCGCAGCATTGAGTGGCAAGCACAATTACAAACCGCCCACGTCGAGGCCGATGCCGCCCTGCTGCGCCAATTGCTGCGGCAACTGCTGGACAATGCCCTCAAGTTCACCCAATCGCGCTCACCGGCACGCATTGCCATTGCCTGCTGGCGCAACACCGAGGGCCAAGTGGGCTTGCGCATCCAAGACAATGGCGTCGGTTTTAATCCAGCGCAAGCGGCGGGGCTGTTTGGCTTGTTTCAGCGCCTGCACCGTGAAAACGAGTTTGAGGGTGTGGGGGCCGGTTTAGCAGCGGTGCGTGCCATTGCCAAGCGCCACGGTGGTGATGCACAGGCCAGCGCCATCCTTGGCGAGGGCTGTACTGTCACGGTGACTTGGCCGGGTTAGCTCTTAGGTGTTTGGGGTAGGGATTCGCCCTGCACCAGCACCACCCCAAGGCGCTGCAATAAAGCAGCAAATTCGGGCGAGGCCAAATAGGCGTATTCCACCGCCCGCTGGCTGCCAATGGCATCGCCCGGCACTGGGGTGCTGGCTGGGTGGCACATCAGCAAGGTGCC
>JAIESZ010000335.1 GCA_019745615.1 Burkholderiaceae bacterium | reverse complement strand
GCGCTTTATGCAAGACTTTGACTTGCGTACCGGAACAGGCGAGACGCAAAGCATTGCGGGCCTGCTGATCGAAACGCCGGGGGACAACACGGTCAAGAACAATGCTGACCTGTTCGTCAAGCGCGGGCAAGTGGGCCATTTATGCCCCCATTGTGCGGCGCTGGCCTTGTTCACGCTCCAACTCAACGCCCCTGCGGGCGGCGCAGGCCACCGCACCAGCCTGCGCGGTGGTGGGCCACTGACTACTTTGCTCATCGCTGAAGCAAGGCCAGCAGAAACCACCTCTTTATGGCACAGCTTATGGCTCAACGTGTTACCGCAGCGCACATTTGAGGCCCATGGCGGTGGCAGCGATGACACCGCCGCATACCGGAAATTTCCTTGGTTGGCCAGCGTGCAGGCCATTCAAGCCGACGGTGCCCAAACTACAGCCATGCAGGTACATGCAGCCCATGTTTTCTGGGCCATGCCGCGCCGCATTCGGCTGGATTTGGAGGACGTCAGTGCAGGTTTGTGCGACCTGTGCGGACGGGAATCAGCGGTACGGATACAACGCTACATCACCCGCCCTCAGGGTTTGAACTACAAAGGCGCTTGGTCACATCCACTATCGCCCTACTACCAGACCAAAGAAGGTATGTTGCCCCTGCATCCGCAACCCGGCGGCCTTGGCTATCGCCATTGGCTGGGCTGGGTACTGGGTATGCAAAACGACAAGCGCAAGATAGCCCCTGCCGCAGTGGTGGGCACCTATTTTGGTGCCCCTACCGAACAACGTACCGGGCTGCGCCTACGCTTATGGGCGTTCGGGTTTGACATGGACAACATGAAAAGTCGCTGTTGGTACGAATCCACCTTGCCACTGTACGAGCTTGGCGACTGCACGCCCCAAGCCCAGACCCAGCTGCGCGACGACGTGGGTGCCTGGTTGAATGCAGCAGAACTGGTCGCCAGTTATTTGCGTGGGGCCGTGAAGGAAGCCTGGTTCTATCACGATGCACACGGCGACTTAAGTTTTGTGGATGCCAGCTTCTGGTCTGCCACCGAAGCTGCATTTTACCAATTGCTGCGTGATCGTATCCACGCTGCACGCCAAACCGAAACCACCGTATGCAGTCTAAGTATGTCCGAACAATGGCGGAACCAGCTCACCACCACGGCCTCGCGTTTGTTTGACCGCGACTTGGTTGGTTCCGCAGCGATTGAACGGCAAAACCCCGCCCGTATCGCCCAAGCACGCCGTCAGTTTGTCAAAAATCTGGCCGGCCCCAAGTTGCGCACGGTACTGGCGTTGCCTGTACTAGCTGCCAAAAGCAAACCCACCATCAAAAAAGCGCCTTGAGGAGAACGCATGAGCACACACAACCCTTATGAGTTAAGCACTGCGGCCAAGACCGAACTGTGCAAGTGGTGGGGCACCATTCACAGTGAAACAGCCAGCGGACAAGCACGCGCTGACCGGGCCACATTGCGCCGTGCTTCTGACTTAAATGCCATAGCCTGTACACCGGCCTACCAGCGCTTGTACCGCCGCATCGTGGCCGCCAGCGACAGCAGCGTTCATTGGAACAGCTTTCAGCAAGATCGCATCGCAGCTGTGGTGGGGCTGCTGGCCCATGTCAAAGAGGACAAAGAAAAAATATCTTTACCCGAAGCCATGAGTCGCGAAGGTGGAAAAGACAACCCGGTCAGCCCACTGCGTTTCCGACGCTTGCTGGAGGCACCCGACACCAATGCATTGTTTATAGGTCTTCGGCGTACCCTGCCATTGATCCAAGGTGCTGTGGGTGTGCTCTCTCTGGCAGATGATGTTTTTGGCTGGAATGAACGTGTGCAACGCCGCTGGGCCTACGACTACCAGTGGCCCGACCCCTCTAAAAATTGAGTGCCGGCACTGCATCCCTCCTTCTGTTTTTCTTTCCCCTATTAATTATTATTTGAAAGATCGCTATGTCCCGTTTTATCCAACTGCACCTGCTCACCAGCTACCCACCATCCAATCTGAACCGGGATGACACGGGTCGGCCTAAAACTGCTTTAGTGGGTGATGCGAATCGGTTGCGTATTTCGTCACAAAGCCTCAAACGTGCTTGGCGCACTTCAGAGGTGTTTGAGGCTGCTGTGGGTAATAACCTAGGCACCCGCACCAAACAAATGGGTAAGCAGGTATATGAAAAACTCTGCGCGGGGGGGCTTCCAGAAAAAGTAGCCCGCGATTGGGCCAAAGAGATTGCCAAGCAATTTGGCAAACTCAAATCAGATAAAAAAGTGGAGAACAACACTGATTTAGAAATCGAACAGTTGGCCCATTTCAGCCCCGATGAACAAGAAGCCATTGCAGCTTTAATTGTCACCCTGATTGAACGCAAGGGGTCATTGACGGAAGAAGAAACTAAAACGGCCTTGCAACTCCTCAGCCGTCCACGCCGTGCAGTAGATGTCGCCATGTTTGGCCGTATGCTGGCTGACAATCCCCAGTTCAACATGGAAGCTGCTGTGCAAGTAGCGCACGCTATTACTGTACACCGCGCAGCAGTAGAGGATGATTTTTTCAGTGCCGTCGATGACTTGAACCAAAGCAGCGACACTGGCGCTGGTCACATTGGCGAACACGGTTATGGTGCTGGTTTGTTTTATCTTTATTTGTGCATCGACCACGCCTTGCTCAAAAGCAATCTGGGTGACGATGATGGACTGACTGCACGCGCGTTAGAGGGGCTAGTACACGCCGTGACCCAAGTGTCACCAACGGGTATGCAAAACAGTTTTGCCTCGCGCTCGCGTGCCAGCTATGTCTTGGCAGAGAAAGGCGACCAGCAGCCACGCTCGCTGGCACAGGCATTTCTCAAACCCATCAAGCCTTGGGGAGAAGAAGGAATGCTCGACATGGCAGTCAAAGCACTGGAAACGCGCAACCAAAACATGGATGCTGTTTATGGCGCTTGTGCCGATGCCCGGTATCTTTTGAACGTCGAGACCCCCGTGGGCAATCTTGCCGAATTGGTTCAATTTGTTACCACGGCGTAAGCGCTATGGAATACTTGGTTTTTCAGCTCCAAGCCCCTTTGTCGTCTTGGGGAGAACCAGCGGTGGGTGAGTTTCGTGGCACCGCCGAACGCCCCGGCCAATCGGCCCTGGTTGGCTTGCTGGGGGCCGCACTGGGTTTGCTGCGCGATGACGAAGCGGCACACGTTGCCCTGCGCGATGGCTACGGTTTTGCCATAGGCTTGCTCAACCCCGGCAGCCTATTGCGTGACTATCACACCGCCCAAGTGCCATCGCGCACAGCACTCAAAGGCCGCCCCCATGCCACACGTCGCCAAGAGCTGAGTGTGCCCAAAACCGACTTAGGCACCATCCTCTCCACACGCGATTACCGACAAAATGCGGCCAGTTTGGTAGCAGTACAACCGCGCCAAGGTGCTGCCCAGCCCTATGGGCTGGCCGAGCTAGAGGCTGCACTGCGGCAACCCAGGTTCACGCTCTACCTAGGGCGTAAAACCTGCGTGCTTGGAGCCCCACTGTGGCCCCAGTGCATGACGGCTGACTCAGCGCATCAGGCTTTCACTGCCTATGCCTTACGCTTTGAAGCGGCCCGCCAAGCCGCCAAAACATCCCATGGCGGGGTGCCATTAGAACCACTGCCAGAGCTGCAATGCCTGGCCTTTGACGAGCACATCCAAGCGGGCCTCACACACGACCTGAGTACCCGCCGCAAAGACCGTCTAATCCGCAGAAAAAACTGGCAGTTTGGCGACCGTGACGAATACTTGGCATTCCTGCCAATGCCATCGAACATGCCATCGTCTCCCTCTACCCCTTCCAAGGTCTGATGATGTATTTCAGCCTGATTACTCCAATACCAGACCATGTGCGCGAAGCCATCCACCAGCGACTGCAAGGCCCGTATGCCGATCATCAATGGCTGTGGAACTGGTTTCCTGCTGAACGTGGAACGCCGCGCGATTTTTTATTTCGCCGATACGAACACGAAGGCCAGTTACGCTACTACGTGGTGTCACACAGACCCCCGATTGAGCAAAACCAAGCAGCGTGGCAGGCGCAAACCCGTGACTACGCACCGCAATTGAAAGAAGGTACACGCCTACATTTTGAATTGCGTGCCAACCCCACTGTGCGCCACGGTCACAACGGCCAATCCAAGCGCCACGACGTGGTGATGAATGCCAAGAAAAAACTGCTTTCGCAACATTCATTGGCACGGTGGAAAGACCGGCCAGACCCGGACGATTCCACACTGCAAGATGTGATTCAATCTGCGTGTACCCAATGGCTACAACGGCGTGGCGAGCGGCTGGGATTTGCGCTGAACCCTGACACGGTGGTGGTGCAGGCTTACGCCACACACCAAGAGCGACAGCACCACAAAGACCGAAACCTTCAGTTCACCACGGCAGATTTTACGGGCGAGTTGACAGTGACCAATGTGCAAGATTTTCACCAAGCGCTAATGATGGGCATTGGCAGTGCCAAAGCTTTTGGCTGCGGCTTGCTGTTGGTGCGCCGCAGTAGTAGCCTTGAAACTGATACACCATGAGCACCTTGCTGCCTCCGTTAAGACCAATTCCCATTCGCGAGCGCATATCGGTCATTTTCATCGAATAT
>JAIESZ010000046.1 GCA_019745615.1 Burkholderiaceae bacterium | reverse complement strand
GGAGCGGCGGCTCACTCAACGTCTATTCACAAATTGGTTTGATTACGCTGGTGGGCTTGATTACCAAGCATGGCATCTTGATCGTTGAATTTACCAACCAATTGCGCCAGCAGGGGCTGGAGATGGTGGATGCGCTGGTGCAGGCATCGGCGCAGCGCTTGCGCCCGATTTTGATGACCACAGGTGCAATGGTGTTGGGCGCAGTACCCTTGGCGCTGGCCAGTGGGGCCGGTGCTGAAACGCGCACGCAGATCGGCTGGGTGATCGTCGGTGGCATGGGTTTGGGTACGGTGTTAACCATTTTCGTCGTGCCCACTCTGTATGCCCTGCTGGCCCGCGTTACTGTGCCGGGCGCAAGGCGGTAGGGGCTTGAACCGTCTGCCCCATAAAAAATCCGACCGCAGCAGCTATAGCGCTATGGTCGGATGGATAAGGCCAGCGTTGCAAAACGCCTAGGGCTTATTTTTGCGTCAGTACCCAAGCCACCAGTTTCTTGGCTTCAGCATCATTGACTTGTGGGTTGGCGGGCATGGGCACAGGGCCCCAGACGCCGCCACCACCCTTGATGACTTTGGCGGCCAGCGTGTCTAGGGCAGTCTTGTCGCCCTTGTATTTGGCAGCTACTTCTTTGTAAGCGGGGCCGACCAGCTTTTTGTCTACGGCATGGCAAGCCATGCAATTTTTGGCAGTGGCCAGTGCCTGATCGGCAAAGGCGGGCGCAGCAGCAGACAGCGCCAAGGCAAGCAAAGTCAAAGAGCGTTTCATAGTGGAGCTTTCTTCGGGTTGGGTTACATTGTTTCAATGCGATGGCGATTGTATTGGTATGCGATGGCAGTGTCCGTGTGTACGACACCCATCTGATAGAGGATTTAACATGTACCTGTTGATGTTAGGAATTGCGTTGGCCTTGCTCAAGTACCTAGAAGTGGGGCCGGTAGCGCAGTGGTCGTGGTGGTGGGTGTTGTCGCCCTTCGGTTTGACGCTCCTGTGGTGGGGCTGGGCTGACTCTACGGGCTACACCAAGCGCAAGGCGATGGAAAAAATTGATCAGCGCAAACAAGACCGCCTCAACAAGCAGAAGGAAAATTTGGGTATGCGCCCCAACAAGCCACGCTAACCAGATGCCAGCAAGGCCGGGATGGCTGGGACATAATCCGGCAGCATCTGCGGATGGATGCGCCCAACTTCCCAGAAAAATTCTCATGCCTGTTTACCGTTCCAAAACCTCCACCGCTGGCCGCAACATGGCCGGTGCCCGTTCGCTCTGGCGTGCCACTGGCATGAAAGATGCCGACTTTCAAAAGCCCATCATTGCGGTGGTCAACTCGTTCACACAGTTTGTGCCCGGCCATGTCCACCTCAAAGACTTGGGCCAACTGGTAGCGCGTGAGATCGAGGCTGCTGGTGGCGTGGCCAAAGAGTTCAACACCATTGCCGTCGATGATGGCATTGCGATGGGCCACGACGGCATGTTGTACTCGCTGCCCAGCCGCGACATCATTGCCGACTCAGTCGAGTACATGGTCAATGCCCATTGCGCTGATGCGATGGTGTGCATCTCCAACTGCGACAAAATCACCCCCGGCATGCTGATGGCTGCCATGCGCCTGAACATTCCAGTGGTGTTTGTCTCTGGCGGCCCAATGGAAGCGGGCAAGGTGCAACTGAGCAAGCCCGGCAGCAAAACCATCGAGATCAAAAAACTCGATTTGATTGATGCCATGGTCATGGCTGCCGATGACAAGGTGTCAGACGCCGATGTGGCCGAAGTCGAGCGCTCGGCCTGCCCCACCTGCGGCTCTTGCTCTGGCATGTTCACCGCCAACTCCATGAACTGCCTGACCGAGGCACTGGGCCTGTCCCTGCCCGGCAATGGCACCGTGGTGGCTACCCATGCCGACCGCGAGCAATTGTTCAAGCGTGCTGGGCATTTGATTGTCGAATTGGCACAGCGCTACTACGAAGGCAACGAAGAGACCGTGCTGCCACGCGCCATTGGCTTTAAAGCCTTTGAAAACGCCATCACGCTCGACATTGCGATGGGCGGCTCGACCAACACCATCTTGCACTTGCTGGCCATTGCCCAAGAAGCCGAGATTGCCTTCACCATGAAGGACATTGATCGCTTGTCCCTGCAAGTGCCACAGTTGTGCAAGGTCGCCCCCAACACCAACAAGTACCACATTGAAGACGTTCACCGCGCTGGTGGCATCATGGCTATTTTGGGTGAGTTGGATCGCGCCGGTAAGCTGCATACCGATGTGCCCACTATCCACAGCAAAACTTTGGGCGATGCCCTCAAGCAGTGGGACATTTTGCAAACCGCTGACGAGGCCGTGAAAACCTTTTACATGGCTGGCCCCGGTGGCGTGCCTACGCAAACTGCCTTTAGCCAGTCGGTGCGCTGGCCCAGCTTGGATACCGATCGTGCCGAAGGCTGCATTCGCTCGTCTGAGCACGCCTTCTCGCAAGAAGGTGGCTTGGCCGTGTTGCATGGCAATATCGCGCTCGATGGCTGCGTGGTCAAAACCGCTGGCGTCGATGATGAACTGCTGGTGTTTGAAGGCCCCGCCCATGTCACCGAAAGCCAAGACGAAGCCGTGGCTAATATCCTGAGCGACAAGGTGAAGGCCGGTGATGTGGTCATCGTGCGCTACGAAGGCCCCAAAGGTGGCCCCGGTATGCAAGAAATGCTCTACCCCACCAGCTATATCAAGTCCAAAGGCTTGGGTAAAGCCTGTGCTTTGCTCACCGATGGGCGTTTTTCTGGTGGCACGTCGGGCTTATCGATTGGTCACTGCTCGCCAGAGGCTGCCGCAGGCGGTGCGATTGGCTTGGTGCGCAATGGCGACCGCATTCGTATCGACATCCCCAATCGCCGCATTGATGTGCTGCTCAGTGATGAAGTGCTGGCCCAGCGCCGCGCTGAACAAGAGGCCAAGGGCTGGAAGCCTGAGCAGCCACGCCCGCGCAAGGTGTCGGCTGCTCTCAAAGCCTACGCCAAGCTGGTAACTTCAGCCGACAAGGGTGCGGTGCGCGACGTCTCGCTGCTCGACGACTAACGGCGTGGGCCCCCAAGGCCCGAAAGGGCTTGGGGGGCTACGCTGCTGAGATGCTGCCGAAGCGCCCGGCGTGGATGTCGCTCAAGGCTTGGCGGATTTCTTGCTGTGTGTTCATCACCACTGGGCCGTATTGCACAATTGGCTCGTTCAGGGGGCGGCCTGCAATCAGCAGCAGTTGGGCATCTTCGGTGGCCTCGATCAACACGCCATCGGCACCCGGATCATTGCCCAAAATAGCCATGCGCTGCATGGGCACGGCTTGGCCCGCAATCGTCACCTGTCCGCGATACACATAGACAAAAGCGTTGTGCTCGGCGGGCAAGGGCTGGGCAAATGCAGCCCCTGCGGGCAGATGCACGTCTAAATACAGCGCTTGGGTGCTGGCCCGGACTACAGCCCCGGTCACGCCGTGGCTGTCACCGGCAATCACGGTTACGGCCACGCCTGCTGCTGTTTGGTAGCGCGGCAGTTGTTGGCTGCTGAAATCTTGGTACCAAGGGGCGCACATTTTGTCGGTGCTGGGCAGGTTCAGCCAGAGCTGAAAGCCCTCCATGACACCATCTTTTTGTTGCGGGATTTCGGAGTGCATCACGCCGCTGCCTGCGGTCATCCATTGCACATCGCCGCTTTGCAGTAAGCCCTCGTGGCCCGCACTGTCGCGGTGCAGCATACAGCCACTGAGCATATAGGTGATGGTTTCAAATCCCTGGTGTGGATGCTCTGGAAACCCGGCAATGTAATCATCGGGGTTGTCGCTGCCAAAGGCGTCTAGCATCAGGTAGGGATCAAGGCGGCGTTGCAGATTTTGCGTCAGCACCCGCGTGAGCTTGACCCCAGCCCCGTCAGAGGTGGGGTGGCCGGTGATGAGTTGCTCAACGCTGCGGGGTGTAGCAGGCCAAGGGGTATCGGTGATGTGCAGCATGGTCGTAGGGTGTGGATGGAGGATGTTGGCTACTGTATGGGAAGCAGTGCTTACTGATAAGTGACAAAAATAGACAACACTGTTCCAATCCTGAACACGTTACCGCCATGATGGCGCGTGCTCACCAAAGAGAGCCTATGCTCAAAATGAAAAAATTAAAATACCTGATTCTCTTGACCGTTGCAGGGTATTTGCTGGTTTGTGCTTATATGTATAGCCAACAAAGAAAACTGCTTTACCATCCAGATCAGCATAGTGCAGATGTTCTCATTCAGGCGGTAGTGGAACTGCCTGCTGGCTCCAAAGTCGATCAACAATACCATGCCATTGTGGTGGAGCCAGCG
This sequence comes from Burkholderiaceae bacterium, assembly GCA_019745615.1. GTDB lineage: Bacteria > Pseudomonadota > Gammaproteobacteria > Burkholderiales > Burkholderiaceae_C > Simplicispira. The sequence continues at coordinate 294 of JAIESZ010000046.1, read as the reverse complement.
CAGCAACCCAGCCGAGGCACGGTTATTTTTTACCACGGCAATGCAGGCAGCGCTTGGAAATATCTGCACTACCATAAAATATTCAATGCGATGGGCTATCGCATGGTGCTGGCCGAGTACCCCGGATTTGGTTGGCGCTTGGGCCAGCCCAATGAACACCAAATGGTGGATGAGGGCGTGGCACTCTACAGCCATTGGCGTCACATAACGCCAGAAGATCAGCCGGTGATCTTGGTAGGAAAATCTTTGGGTACTGGTGTGGCCGTACAAGTAGCCGCTCAAGCCAGTATGCCA
>JAIESZ010000306.1 GCA_019745615.1 Burkholderiaceae bacterium | reverse complement strand
TGCGCCCGCCGCCCGCTGCGCCACCAGCCATAGCCCAGCACTAACACGATCAGCAACACCAAGTATTTCATGCGCCACGCCCCAATACCACTTCGAGCACAAAGCGCGAACCGGCATAGGCCAGCAACAAGAGCAGTGTACCTGCATAGAGCATCCGCACCGCACTGCGCCCACGCCAGCCAAAACGCCAGCGCCCCAGCAGCAAAGCGGCCAGCGTGACCCACGACAGCACAGAAAACACCGCCTTGTGATCCCAGCGCCAGGCACGGCCATACAGCGCCTCAGTAAACAACACCCCAGCCAGCAGCGTAGCCGTGAGCAGCACAAACCCCGCAGTGACAAAGCGGAAGGTCAGACGCTCTAGGGTGAGCAGCGGCATACCGCTGTGGGCCTCTAGGCCCCGGCGCATCTGGCGCTCGGCGCGCACCATCAAGGCGGCATGGACTACCGCTGCCGCCAGCAGGCCGTAACAGGCAATACCCAGCGCCAAATGCAGTGGCAACCACGCTGACGCCGTGACCGGCAAAGGTTGGCCCGGAAACAGCAGCGCCAGCCACACCGCCAGCGCCCCCAGCAAAGCCAGCGCCCAACGCGCCTGCAACTGCGGAAACCATTGGCGCTCGACCGCATACACCGTGAGCACCAACCAGCCTGTGATAGACAGCGCCGGGCCAAAGCCAAAGCGCGGCAGCGCCCCCAACATCCCCCACAGTAACATGGCAGCATGGCCGCACCACGCCAGCGCCAAGGCCGGGCGCACAGCAGCCTGCTGCCAGCGTGCGGGCACCAGCGCCGGTACCGCATAGGCTGCGGCGGCCACCAATCCAAGCAGCCACAGGGCCGGGGATGCACTGGGTAAAATCATGGTGCACAGTTTACCTTTGCCCGCTGCCCACAGCCTTGGCACCATCGCCTGCAGCCATCTTGGCGCTAGGCGTTTCTTCCCTCATCCCAAAATACCGCTCTATGGCCTCCGCACTTACCGACAAACTCTCGCGCCTCGTCAAGGAGATGCGCGGTCAGGCCCGCATCACCGAATCCAATGTGCAAGACATGCTGCGCGAAGTGCGCATGGCACTGTTGGAGGCCGATGTGGCCCTGCCCGTGGTGCGCGACTTTATCGCCCGCGTCAAAGAAAAAGCCTTGGGCCAAGAAGTGCTCGGCTCGCTCAAGCCGGGGCAAGCGCTGGTGGGCATCGTCAACCGCGAGCTGGCGGCCACGATGGGCGAGGGCGTCTCCGACATCAACCTCCACGCGCAACCCCCCGCCGTGATTTTGATGGCCGGTCTGCAAGGGGCCGGTAAAACCACCACCACGGCCAAATTAGCCAAGCACCTGATCGAAAAGCGCAAGAAAAAGGTGCTCACTGTCTCAGGCGACGTCTATCGCCCCGCCGCCATTGAGCAGCTCAAAACCGTAACCAAACAGGCCGGGGCCGAATGGTTTCCCAGCACGCCCGATCAAAAGCCGCTAGACATTGCCCGCGCCGCGCTCGATTACGCCAAAAAGCACTACTTTGATGTGTTGCTGGTGGATACCGCAGGCCGCTTGGCGATTGACGAAGCGCTGATGCTAGAAATCCAGCAATTGCACGCGGCACTCAATCCGGTCGAAACCCTGTTTGTCGTCGATGCCATGCAGGGCCAGGACGCCATCAACACCGCCAAAGCCTTTAAAGAAGCGCTGCCGCTGACTGGCATTGTGCTCACCAAACTCGATGGTGACTCACGCGGGGGGGCGGCGCTATCGGTGCGCCAAATTACCGGCGCGCCCATCAAATTTGCTGGGGTCAGTGAAAAAATTGACGGCCTAGAGGTATTTGATGCCGAGCGCCACGCCGGACGCGTGCTGGGCATGGGCGACATCGTGGCGCTGGTGGAGCAGGTGGCTGCTGGCGTGGATATGGAAGCAGCGCAAAAGCTGGCTGCCAAGGTCAAGAGTGGCGACGGCTTTGATCTGAACGACTTCTTAGGCCAGCTGCAACAAATGAAGCAAATGGGTGGTTTGGCTAGCCTGATGGACAAGCTGCCCACCCAACTTACGGCCCAAGCCGGTGCCGTTGATATGGACAAGGCCGAGAAAGAAATCAAGCGCAAAGAAGGCATCATCCAAAGCATGACGCTGCTAGAGCGGCGCAAGCCCGAACTCATCAAAGCCACGCGCAAAAAACGCATTGCCAACGGCGCGGGCGTGCAGGTGCAAGAAGTCAACCGCCTGCTCAAAGAGTTTGAGCAAATGCAGACCATGATGAAAAAAATGAAAGGCGGCGGCCTGATGAAAATGATGAAAAAGCTCGGTGGCATGAAGGGCATGGGTGGCATGGGCGGTATGCCCAAGATGCCGTTCTGAAAGCACTCTTAAGCCGCCATTCAGTGAGCAGCCCTACAGTAGGCCCCATGACACACGATCTTTTTGCCCCTTTGCCCCCCCTAAATTGGCACCAGCGCAGCAAAGCCTTGTCGGTGGCGCTGTGTTGCTGCACCATGCTGGCCGCCGCCCCAGCCCAAGCCAGCGCCGCCAAAGAAAAAGTGTTCTGTACCAACACGCCACCATCGCAATGGATATCAGAGGCGCAGGCCCGCGAGCGTTTCCATGCCTCTGACTACGTGCTCGTCAAACACAAAATCTCCAGCGGCAACTGCCATGAGTTTTATGCGGTCGATGCCCAAGGCACGGTAGTAGAAAGCTATCTGCACCCGATCACTGGCGAGACGGTGCGCAGCACACGGGTGCCAGCGCCAGCCAAGCCCTGACATCGTGACCGTGGGCTTAAAAACCAAAAGCCGACACAAGGTCGGCTTTTTTCGGGTGGCGCTAAGGCCCACAGATCAGATTAACGCTCGTCAAAGCTGATGGTGACTTGCTCGCTGGTGGGGCGGGCTTGGCAGCTCAAGACAAAGCCTTGGGCGATTTCATCGGCTTCTAGGGTGTAGTTTTTGTCCATCGTGACCGAACCACACAGCACCTTGGCGCGGCAGGTGCAGCACACACCGGCCTTGCACGAGAACGACAAATCCAAACCAGCATCCAGCCCTACATCCAGCACGCGCTCAGAGGAGGCCATCGTCATGTGGTGTTCTGTGCCATCGACCACAATCGTCAGTTGCACTGTGCGCGCTACAGAGGCTTTGGGGGCATCAATGCTCACCACTTGCGCACCCGTAGGGGCACCAGCGCTAAAGCGCTCGCTGTACACGCGGTTGGCGGGCACACCGGCCTCGACCAGCGATTTTTCTACCGCGTCCATCATCGGCTCAGGGCCGCAGATAAACACTTCATCCATGCTCTTGGCTGGCAAGAAGGCGGCAATCAGGGCGCGCACCTTGTCGCCATCAATCAGCCCTTGCAGCAAGTCCACTTCTTGGGCTTGGCTGGACAGAATGTGGATCATGGTGAAGCGGCCAGCAAAACGATCTTTCAGATCTTGCAGGGCCTCATTGAACATGATGGTGGCCATGTTGCGGTTGCCATAGACCAAGGTGAACTTGGACTCAGGCTGCTCTTCCAGCGTGGTGGCGGCAATCGACAAAATCGGGGTAATGCCCGAACCACCGGCAAAGCCTACGCGGTGAATAGCGCGCTGCTTTTTGACCACAAAACGGCCATCGGGGGTCATCACGTTCAGGGTGTCGCCCGCCTTGATGGCGGTAGTGGCCCAGTTGGAGAACAGGCCGTTTTCTACCGCACGGATGCCCACTTCGATTTCACCGCTCTGGGTCAGGCGGCTGCGGGGGCTGCTGATAGAGTAGTTGCGGCGCACATCTTGGCCGTTGATCGTAGCGCGCAGCGTCAGAAACTGGCCCGGCTCAAACGCAAAGGCTTCACGCAGGTTGGCCGGGATGTCAAAAGTGATGGCCACCGCACCAGCCGCTTCCGGGCTGACACGCTTGACCTTGAGTTCATGGAAATGGGGTGCAGACATGCTGGCGTTTCCGGTTGGCGTTAATACGGCTTGAAATAATCAAAAGGTTCTTGGCAGTCTAGGCATTTGTACAGCGCCTTGCAGGCGGTAGAACCAAAATGCGAAGACTCCACAGTATGGCTGGAGCCACAGTGCGGGCAGGGCACTGCGGGCTCGGGCTCGGCAGCACCGCGCACAAAGCGCAGCACACTCTCGCCTGCCTCGCGCCCTTTGGCGCAGTGGTGGCCGGGGGGCGCAATGCCGTAAGCGCGCAGCTTTTCTTTGGCAATATCGGTCATCCAGTCGGTAGTCCAAGCGGGGGCCAATTGTGTCACCACCTTGGCCTGCAAGCCAGCGGCTTGCAGGGTGGTGTGGACATCGTCCTCAATCTGGCCCATCGCTGGGCAGCCGCTGTAGGTGGGGGTGATGACCACCTCCAGCCCGTCGGCACCCTGACGCACATCGCGCAAAATGCCCAGTTCACGCAACGACACCACCGGAATTTCCGGGTCGGCCAAGGTTTCTAGGGCAGTCCAAGCTGCCTGTATGGCATCGGCGGGGGTGACAACGGTGTTCATGGTGTTTTACCAGGTAGCGTTAGGATGGGCGCGAGCCAGACTTTGCATCTCGGAGAGCAAGAAGCCCAGATGCTCAGAATGCAGACCTTGTTTGCCTTCGGTGATGTAGCCTTCAAAC
>JAIESZ010000076.1 GCA_019745615.1 Burkholderiaceae bacterium | reverse complement strand
CTCCAATTTTGAGGATTCTTCATGAAAACTGCCCACGATTTGGTGGCCCAAGCCAAAACCAGCATCCAAGAAGTGAGCCTAGAGGCCGCCGAACAGTCCATCCGTGACGCTGACCTGCTGCTGGATGTGCGCGAGGCCGATGAGTTTGCTGCTGGCCATTTGCCCGGGGCCATTTTGGTGCCACGCGGTTTGTTGGAGTTTCGCCTCAGCAGCACACCGGCAATGGAGTCCCGAGACCTCAAGGTGGTGCTGTATTGCAAGACCAGTGGCCGGGCCGCTTTAGCAGCACGCGCTATGCAAGAGATGGGCTATTTGAATGTGCAGTCTATTGCCGGTGGCTTTGATGCTTGGGCTGGCGCTGGCAAACCGGTAGCCAAGCCAGAACACCCCTCGTTTGATTGATGTCCTAAAAGGAAAAAAGTATGAAAACCAATATTGGTGGTGTGGATCGAATTTTGCGTATCGTGGTCGGGCTGGTATTAATTGGCCTAGCCGCCACCGGCACCGTGGGTTGGTGGGGTTGGATAGGTGTGGTGCCGCTGCTCACAGGGGTGTTTCGTTTTTGCCCCGCCTATACCCTGCTCGGTATCAATACCTGCCCCCTGAACAAACCCTGAGTCCATGCAGCGCTGGGGGGCAGCGCTTTACACCCCCCAGAGCAGCCAGGCCACTGCCGCTAGTACCAAAACCGCCAGTGCGGGCTTGAGCAAGCGGCTTTTTTCTGTAGCTGGAGCCTTATCGCCAGTACCACAGCCACAACCCGGACAAGCCACGGATGAGGAGGAGGTACTGCACGCGCCCGCTGCTGCGCCACCTGTTTTCAAGTTGGCTTGGATGGCTGCTTTGCGTTGCAGGAGTGCACCCAACTCCTCTTCGGTCAGCAACGGTGGGTTGTTTGGGGTGGTTGAATCGTTCATGCTTCAGACGATATCGCAGATTTCATTTGCGAGCCAGCCAGACCCCTAAGGCGGTCAGCCCCATGCCAAGCAATGCCAATCCGGTCAAGGTTTCGCCAAACAGCGCCCAAGCCATCAGGGCCGTCGTGGGCGGCGTGAGGTAGAACAGGCTGGCAACGTTGACGGCACTGCCCCGGCGGATGAGCGTGTTCAACAAGCTGATGGCCCCCACAGACAGCACTAAAACCAACCAGCCCAGTGCAAAAATAAAGTCGCTGCTCCAATGCACTACCGTGGTTTCGGTCTGATGGGCCACCAGTGCAGTGACGATCAGACAGGGCAGGAATTGAATCACCGAGCCACTGCGCAGATCAAATGCTGGACAAAACCGCTTTTGGTACAAGGTGCCAGCCGTCATACCCAGCAGGGCAAAGACAGCGGGGAACAACATCGTCAGAAAATCCCCGCTACCACTGGCATGGGCCACCACCTTATGGGCCACCACTAGCCCCACCCCCACAAACCCTAGGCCCAAACCCATCCATTGGGTAGTGCGTACCCGCTCACCCAACCACACCCCCGCCCCCAGAGCGGTCAATAATGGCTGCAATCCCACCACCAAGGCAGTGACCCCGGCTGGCAAACCATGACTGATGGCCACAAACACACCGCTGAGGTACACCCCATGCACCAGCAACCCTGAAACCCCAATATGTAGCCATTGCATGGTGGTACGCGGCCAAGGCGCACGCATCAACCAAGCGGCCCCCCCCCATCAATACCAACACGCACAGATAGCGCCAGCACAAAAAGGTCAGTGGCTCTGCATCTGGCAAACCGAACTTAGCGCCAATGAAGCCAGTACTCCACAAGGCCACAAAAAGCACGGGATACAGTGGGGCGAAAATGCCTGATGGCCCAGTAGCTTGGGTGGTGTTCATGCTATGGCAACAGCAGATTAGAGGGGGAATACTGGTCTGTCAGTACCTTAACCCCTAGAGCACGGGGTTGCAAAGCCAAGCGGGGCAACAGGTCAGCAGACAACAGACGAAACAAGGCCAGCCGCCCATCCCATGCTTGTGCATAGCGCTGCACATCAGGCAAGGGGGGAAGAGTATCGCGGCGGGCCAACAAAATGCGGTTGCCGCCATCCATATCTAACTGGTAGAGTTGGTCAAATACCGCTTGGTAGGTGGCGGCCTCGTGGCGGGCCAGCGCGCCAGCGGCAAACGTGTTGGCAGCCAGCACCCCAGCAGGGGTGAGCAGCGAGCGTACCTGTTGCAAAAACTCGCGTGTCAGCAGGTGTTCAGGGATGTAATCCCGGTCAAAAGCATCTATCAACACCAGATCGTATTGGATGCCCCGCCGCCGCTGTTGTTGGCGCACAAAAACGCGTGCATCTTGCACATGGGTGTGCAACTTGGCATCTTCTTGGTAAGCAAAATGGGATTGCGCTACCTTGACCACGGCGGGATCAAGCTCTACGGTGTCAATCTCTATATCGGCATCGAGCATCCGCAAAGCCATCGGCATCACGCCACCGCCCAAGCCCAAAATTAACACCCGGCGCGGTGCCTGCTCTGCCAGATACAGCGACGCCAACAGCCCCTTGGTGTAATTGAGCACCAGCCGCTGCGGCTGGCCGATTTGGATGCAAGTTTGGCGGGCATGAAAGCGGCCAAACTTCATGCAGCGGTAACCCTCGCCCTCCACCACCAAAATATTGCGGTAGAGAGATTTTTGCTGGTACACCGTGTCAGTAAGCTGAAATTTCTCGTCCTGCCCAGCAACAGTGCCGCCTACTGAAACCAGCGCCAGCACGGCGGTAGCAAAAATCTGCTGGGGCGTCATGGGTGGACTTTGCGCCAGCACCCAACGCGGTCGGCTACCAGCAAAGTGCTGCCCACCAGCGCAGAAACCCCCATGAAACACAACAAAATAGTGTTGATTTCAAGGTACAGCACCAAGTAAAAAGACGTCAAAATGGTGCCGGTGGCCGAGCCTAGCGTCGAGACAAAATACAGCCGCCCGGCGGACAGTCCTGAGCTGTCCAGCGCTGCAATCAGCAGGCGCACGGCATACGGAGAGATCATCCCCGACAGCACCGTGGGCGCACCAAACAGCAACAAAGACCCCAACAAAGAGCCATAACGCGGATCAGACACTACGTCTGACAGTGCCTCCAGCACCGTATCACCCACGGCAATGATGGGCAAGGCCAGCAGTGCCTCACCCAGCAGCAGCAGGCCCAGTTTTGACAGCGTGGGTTGGTGGAGTGAAAACCGCCCACCCAGCAAATAGCCCACCGACAGGCAGGCCATAAACACGGCAATCACGCCACCCCAGACAAAAATGCTGTTGCCAAAAAACGGGGCCAGCAAGCGCCCGCCTAACAGTTCTACACCCATGACAAAAAAGCCGCTCCAGCCAGCGGCGGCATAGACCAGCAGGGGGCGCAGTGATTGCATCAACCCAGCGCGGCAATCACTTCGGGGGGGGCTTGCACCAGCTCAATCAGCACACCTTCACCAGCAATCGGGAACTGCTCGTTGCTCTTGGGGTGCAAAAAGGTGATGTCGTAACCGGCTGCACCTTTGCGGATGCCACCGGGGGCAAAGCGCACGCCTTGCGCCGTCAGCCATTCCACGGCCACGGGCAGGTTGTCAATCCACAGGCCGATGTGGTTCAGGGGCGTGGTGTGGACAGCGGGCTTTTTCTCGATGTCCATGGGCTGCATGATGTCCACTTCAACCTTGTAGGGGCCTTGGCCCATCGCCAAGATGTCTTCATCAACGTTTTCGCGCTCGCTTTGGAAGGTGCCGGTCTGCTCTAGGCCGAACATATCCACCCACAGGGTTTTCATGCGTTGCTTGTCGGTGCCACCAATGGCGATTTGCTGGATGCCCAGCACTTTGAACGGACGGGTAGTAGTGGTGTTCATAAGAATGTCTCCCATTTTGCGATAAAAAAGGGGCACAAGGCCCCTTGAGATAGCTGGAAAGTGCGGTTTAGGCAAATTCGATAATCACTTGGTCTACGCTCAGTGATTCGCCCTTACCGGCCACGATCTTGCTGACCACGCCATCTTGCGCAGCAAACAGCACGTTTTCCATCTTCATGGCTTCAATCACTGCCAGCTTTTCACCTGCTTGCACGGCTTGGCCGGGCTGCACAGCCACATCCACCAACAGGCCCGGCATGGGCGAGAGCAGGAATTTGGACAGGTCTGGTGGTGCCTTGTAAGGCATCAGGGCGTGCAGTTGCGCACCACGGGGCGACAGCACCATCGCTTCGATCTGCGTACCATTGTGCGCAATGCGCAGCGCCAGCGGGTTCTTGGCCGTGCCGCGCTCGACTTGGGCGGTAAAGCCCATGCCATTACATTGGCCTTGCACCCGAATCTGGCCCAGCGTCGCGGTGCTGCTGATTTGGTAAGCCTTACCATCTACCGACACCGCGCTGGAGCCAGCCGACTCAAAATCAGTCACAGAGACTTGGTGGTATTCGTTTTTACCTTCGTGGCCCAACACAGCCACCACAAACTTCTCGCCCACCTTGACTTCATGCCCAGCCAATTGGCCGCTGATGCCCGAAGCACGAGCGCGGTAACGGCGGTTCATGTAAGCAGCCAACGCCACCAAGAACAATGGATCGTCATGCGGCACGTCCGCTGCATGGAAGCCTTGGC
>JAIESZ010000010.1 GCA_019745615.1 Burkholderiaceae bacterium | reverse complement strand
CTGCGCAGCATCAGGTTGGGCGCACGCCACTCAATACGCACCAGCTCGCGGTGTTCGCGCAGCAACTGTTGCGCCTGCGCTTGCCATTGTCCAGCGGCAGCCACGCCAATTTGCAGCGCTTGCAGATTTTGCAAGTTGCGTGCTAGGCCAGCGCGGATGTCGGCCACGGCATCGGCGGTATCGCGCTCTAGCTGGTTTTGCACCATGCTGGCCTCGTAGCGCCCGGCCAGCCACACCAGCGTCACCAACACGGCACCCACCAAAGCCACCAGCAGGCTCCACAGCGACCAGCGCCGCCAAGCGTGCTGCCAGTACTGACGCCACCAAGCCCAGCTCAGGCGCTCTACAGGCCAAGGGATTTTCATGGCCCAGCCTCAGCGGCGGGCTTACTCTGGCGCGGTATGCGGCTGACCTGCGGGTCGGCCCAAGAGCCATCCACACGAAACTCTTGCGTGGCCGCTGCCATCAAGGGGCCGCGCAAAAACACCTGCGCCAAAAAGCTGCCCAGCCCCACCACCGGGTTGATGGCCGTAGCCACCAATGAGGCGGTCATGGCGTTGATCTCAGGCACCACCACCACATGCAGGTTTTGGGTTTCGTGCTCGATGTCGGCGCTGCCCTCCATCAGCACGGCGGCATTGACGCCCTTCATTTGCAGGTTATTGCTGGTGGCCACTCCTTGCTCGATACGCACATCGCCCCGCACAAAATCAAAGGCAAAGCCATCGCTAAACACATCCCGAAAATCCAAATTCAAACGCCGGGGCAGCGATTGCAAACTGAGCACACTGAGCAGTTTGGCCAGCCCCGGCTCGGCTTTCAGGAACTGGCCGGTCTCTACGTCCAGATGGATTTGCCCGGTCATGCTGGGGTAATCTGGCTGCAACGGCACACCACGCCAAGCCACTTGCCCCGCCATGCGGCCTTGGCCCCGGCGCACCACATCGGCCATGCCAAGGCGGGTGAGCAGTTGGCCCGCATCCCGAATATCGAGGGTAAAGTTGAGCGCCGTGCGCCGCAATGGCCCGGTCGTGGTGCTAGGTATGTTGGGGGCTGCCCCCAATACCGCCCAGTTGCCACTGGCGTTGAACGTAGCCTCAGGTGTATCCAGCGCCAATTGTTGCAAGCGCCACTCATTGGCAATGCCGTTGCCGCCCCGGTTGCTTGCCTGTACTTGTAAACGTCCAAGGTGGCGCTCGTGCAGTTCAAAGTTCTCCACCACGATGTCCAGTGCGGGCAGGTGGCCGGGTTGGGCATCCAACAATGATTCGACTTGGGCGGGGGTGCTTTGTGGCAGCTTGAGGCGCGCCAAGCGGGCAAACAAGCGGCCCTCAGCACCGGGGCGGTATTGCGCATAGCCACTGAGCTGATCGGCCTCTAAATTAACTTGCCAAACCCCGTCCTGCTGCGAGCCACCAGCCACCACGTTGTGCAGGGTGCGCCCCTGCACCGTCAGTTCACGGGCGCGCAAGGCCAAGGTCTGGGGCAGGTAGTCCAAGTCGGGGGCCACGCTGCTGGCTCCTGCCGCCGCAGAATCCCCCGGCATCGCGGCCCACACCGCCTGCCACGCATCGGTATCGAGCCGGGGCAGTTGCACATTAGCGGCCACGCCTTGGGCGGGCAGGGCGGGGGCTTCATCGGCGGGCAGGCCCAAGGCAATGCTGCCACGCAACACCTTGGGCTGCGGCCCGCTGATGTCGCGCACATACTGCACCTGCCCCAGCGCCCCCCATTGCACGCTAAGTTGTTCATGCAGCGGGGCGTCAGGTGCTGGAGGGGCTGCCAGCAGTTTGGTTTCTAGGCGCAACGGCACGGTGCTTTCTGGCGGCTTGCCCAAGGGCGCGGGCAGGTGCAAGGCCATGCCTTGCAAGTTGCTCTCGATCAGAAACTGGGGAGTATCTCGGTGCAGGGTCAGGGCCAAGGTGTAGGGGGCGGTGCCGCTGGCATGGTGGGCCAGTTGCGCCAGCAGCCCCAACTCCGGGGCCTGTTGCAGCCCGGCTGCTGAGACGCTGCCGTTGGCGTGCAGTTGTAAGGCCGATGGATCAACACTCGCACCGGCGGGTGGCGGGTGCATACCGCCTTCCAGCCGCACCTCGCCGCCCAGCGCTTGGGCCTGCACACCGCGCAGGGCAAAGCTGTTTTCAGTAAATTCGACCGCACCACGGGCACGCGACAACAGGGGCGTACTGGGGGTAATGCGTACCTCGTTGCCCGCCAACACCACCCGGCCCTGCACCTTGGCTTGGTGTAGGGCGTCGATAGGTAGCCCCAGCTTGAGGTGCAGATTGGCAATGCCGCTACCACTGGCTTGGGCCAAGGCGTTGCCCATCAGCCCTTGTACTGGAGAGTCTCGCAAAAACCCCAGCAGCTCCGGCAACGGCCCTTTGGCTTGGGCGCTGACGGCCACCACGGTATGGCTCAGGTCGGGGATATGCGCCTGCACTTGGCTCAGGCGGGTTTGCTGCAAGCCCGCAAAACCACCGCTGGCCCCTTGCACCCGCATGGATGAGCGCTCAAACACCAGCTCACCGGCCAGCCCAGTCAGGGCGGGCCAAGGCAATTCACCCGCAGTTTGCAAATGGGCAGGCACATAGGCATAGGTCACGCCCTGCACCTGCGCTGCAATCCGAAACTCGCCCTGCCGGGGATCGTTAAAGGGCATGTCGTGCAAATCGCCCCGCACCCGAAAATCCACATGGTTGGACGATCCGGCCACCACGGCATCGCGCACATAGTGGCGCGCCTCTGCTGGAATCGCCAAGGGTAGGTAGCGGTGTACCCGCGTGCCATCGGCCCGGCTCAGGTTGCCACTGAGATCGAGCACCCCCGGAAAACGCGAGCGGCTGCCGGAGCGGGCAGGGTCGCTGGTGCGCCAACTGGCGCGCAACGTGCCTTGGGCATCGGCATTGGCAAAGCGGGTGTTGTCCACCTGCACCGCCAGTTGCTCTTGGGCCACTTGCCAACGCACCGTGCTGCTCAGTTGCTGCAAGGGCAGCCAAGGGTCTTCAAACACGCCGGGCAATACCAAAGCGCCATCGGTGATGAGCACGCTGGCCTTGCCCCCGGCTTGGGTCATCTCTACCTCAACGTTGGCCCCGCGCAAGCCCAGTGGGGCGTCGGGTGCCAACCCTTGGTCGGGCAGCGCTGGCGCAGCCGCCAGCGCCAGCCCGCGCACTTGGCTACGCAAGTGGTAACTGTGCAAATCGTCGGGGCTGCCCTGCCAGCGCGCTTGCAGCACATCTACCAGCCCCTCAGGGGCATAGGTTTGCAACGCACTGTGGGCAGAAGCAGGCAAGGGCAGGCGCGTGGCAATGCGTGCCAACGCCGCCAAGTCGAGCCGGTCGGCTTGCAACTCACCTTCAGCCAAACGGCCTTGGCCCGCATCGGTGTAGCGCAGGCGTACATTGCCACCGGGCCAATGCAAGCCATCGTCGGTAATGAACTGCAAATTTTGCGTGTGTAACTCTAGCCCGCCGTTGAGTTGGCGGCCCCCCAAGCGCCCTTGCAACATGGGCAACACCAAGGGCATCAGCCCCGGCGCAGTGGTGGCTTGCACATCTGCCAGCGCTACATCGGCCACACCGCCCATGAGCTGGCCGCGCTCTATATCGAACCAAGCACGCAAGGCTCCTTGGCCTTGGGCGACCTCCATGCCCAAGTCAACATGGTGGCGCAGGTGCGAGACGTCCACCCGCGCAAAATTGGCAAACAACTGGCCGCTCCACTGCCGCCAGCCTGCGCTGCGGCCCAGCAAAAAAGGCTGACGAAAGCGCCCCACGATGCTAAAGCGCTGGCCCCACTCTGGCGGGGGTGTGGCGTCTAGGCGCAGTTGGTGCCGCCAAACACCATTGCGCAGCACCACGCTCACATCCTGCAAGGTCAGTGGCGGTGCGCCGCGCACTTCATCCGTCCAATGCAGGCTGCCGCCCTGCACCACCACCTCCGGCTGAGAGAACAGCCAATCGGCCCCAGCGCTATCGGTGGTGCTGGTGTCGGGCAGGGCCAAGCCTGCCACCCACAGACGCCCATCGGCGGCGCGGCGCACCTGTAGCTGCGGCTGCTCGATATACAGTTGTTCAAACCCCAGCCGCCACAGTGAGCGCGGCGACAGCGCCAACACCACACGCGGCAGGCGCAGCGCTGGGCGCTGCTGTGCGTCCAGCACCACCACCTCGCGCAGTTCAATAGATGGCACCAGCCAGCCCCGGCGGTCAGCGGCTACGGCACCAATCTGCACCGTGGTGCCCAGCATCTGGCTGGCCTGTTCTTGCAGCGGCACACGGTAATCACTAATTCGCGGCACAATCCAACCGTGCAGCACGGCCCAGGCCAGCACCAGCAGCAGCACTGCCAGCAGACACAAACGCAGCACCCACCGCGCCCATCCGGCCATCCAGCGGATCAGGCGTATAGAGGGCAAAGCGGGGTCATTCATGGCGGGTGGGGCAGAGGTGGCGGAATTATGGCCCGCAGCTACCGTCGGGCTGCACCGTAAGCCCATCCAACCCTGTGTCGTTTTACCTGCGGCGCTTGCCCGCTACCCTTTGCCATGCCACTGCA
>JAIESZ010000014.1 GCA_019745615.1 Burkholderiaceae bacterium | reverse complement strand
GCCAGCAGCACCGCCACCAGAAAAGGCCGTGCTACTTTGTCTGCCAGTTGGGCGAGACGCGGTTTTTGCAAGGATGCACTTTCCATCAAGGCCACAATCTGACCAAATCGGGTGGCAGCCCCTGTGCCCTGCACCAGCACCAGCACCGCTGATTGCAGGTTGTAGCTGCCTGCCGTGACCATGCTGCCTTCGGTGCGCAGCACTGGGGTAGATTCACCCGTCAAAAGGGCCTCATCGGCCAGCGTTTGGCCTGAAACAATCTGCCCATCGGCAGGAAAAGCCTCTCCCGGTAGCACGCGCACGGTGTCTCCGGCCACCAGACGGCGCACCGCTACCCGCTCAAAACTGCCATCGGGGTTGCGCCGCTCGACACTGTCAGGCAGGCGGTTCATGACTGCCTCTAGGGCACCGGCGGTGCGGTCGCGCAGGCGCAACTCCAGCCAACGCCCGGTGAGCAGGAAAAAGACAAACATGGTGAGAGAGTCAAAAAACACCTCACGCCCAAACGGCCCTGACGGATCAAACGTGCCTGCCGTACTGACAACAAAGGTAATCACCATGCCCAAAGCCACAGGCAAATCCATGCTCACGCGGCGCTGGCGGATATCGCGCAGGGCGCTGGTAAAGAATGGCCCACAAGCAAACAGCACCACGGGCAGCGAAATTACCCAAGAAGCCCAGCGCAACAGCGTTTCCATCTCTAGCGTGAGATCGCCGGGGGCCGCAACATAGGCAGGCCACGCATACATCATCACCTGCATCATGCAAAAGCCTGCCACCAGCCAGCGCCACAGGGCACGGCGGTTTTCACGCCGACGCTGCTCGCGGGCCAGAGCATCCATGGCGGGCAGCGCGCCATAACCCGCTTTGCGCACCGCCGCCACCCATTGTGAAGGCAATACCCGGCCCGGCTGCCAGACCACCCGCGCACGCTGGGTGGCTGCACTGACTTCTGCCTGCATCACTCCCGGAACGGATTGCAAGGCATCTTCGATGGTCAGGGCGCAGGCGGCACAGTGCATACCCTCCAGCACGACATGGGACTCCCACGGGCCACTCTCAGGGCCAGCTGGGGCCGCCAACTCGGTACAGGGACGCCCAAAGGCGGGCCACTCTTGGGGATCATCTAACAGCGCGTGGAGGGTGCCGTCTGCCGCTGCACCATCAGCGGCATGACCCGGTGCAAAGGCATTCTCAGAATTCGTGGACATGCAGCGAGCTTACCCCTTTTGCGTGCCATACTGCCCCGCCTGCGTTATTTTCCTTGTGGCTCCAGCACAGCCACAGGGATCGTTTTTTGAGAGGATTGTGTATGTACCAGCGTATTTTGATTGCCACCGATGGTTCCGAGCTTTCTGAAAAAGCCGTACAGAGCGGCCTGTCACTGGCAGCCTTGGCTGGGGCCAGTGTCATTGCCCTGAAGGTGGTGCCACGCTATCCGCGCAGCTATTTTGAGGGCGGCTTGCCGGTGGATGCCCAAGACATTGAGCGCATCGAAAAGCAGTGGGATGACGCCGCCCACAGTTTGATCGAAAAGATCAAGGCCGATGGCGCAGCACAGGGCGTGACCGTGCAGCCGGTGCTAGCCAAATCCGACTTGGTGGCTGAAGCCATCATTGCCGCCGCCAAAAAGCACGAATGCGATTTGATCGTCATGGCCTCGCATGGCCGCAAGGGCATACAGCGGCTGCTGCTGGGCAGCGAAACCCAGCACGTCTTAACCCATTCGCACGTGCCGGTGCTGGTACTGCGTTAAGCCAAGCCCTCAGCCCCGGCACAGGCTCTCAACCTCACGCGAGGCGGCCACGCGCCCTTGAGACAGCAGGCTGCGGTGCTTATCAATGCGCTTGAGGTCGTAGAGATAGTTGACCATCAGGCCATAGGATTGCTTGACGCCCTTGGCTGACGGGTCACCCGCCCAATTGAGCCGCTCGACGCGCGCGCCATTGCCCAAGTGAAAGCGGGCCACCGGGTCAAGGGGTTTGCCCGCTGGTAGTTCCTGTGTCAGGTAGTAGGCGGCACACTGCAACAGCCATTGGCCTAGCGGTGATTTGGCCTCCACTGCCAAAGGCTTTTCTAGGGCGGCCAGCAGGTGCGTAGCCTCTAAGGCTTGCGCTGACTCCAGCCCCAAGGCACGCGCCAGCTCAATGCGGCGTTTTTCTGCCAAGGCTTGCAGCCTTGCACCGGCCTGCTTGCCCAACCAAGCACGAAACCCCGGAATAGGAGAAAGCGTGGCAAAGGTACGCAAACGCGGAAACTCTGCCGATAGCGTCTCGACCACATGTTTGATGAGGGAATCGCCAAAGCTGACGCCACGCAACCCAGTCTGGGTATTGCTGATGGAATAAAAAATGGCGGTGCTGGCGCGGCTGATATCTGCTGGAGCTGCCGTTTCATCGAGCAAAGGGGTGATGCAATCGGACAGGCGATCCACCAGTGCCACCTCGACAAAAATCAGTGGCTCATTGGGCAGATTGGGATGGAAAAAACCGTAGCAGCGCCGGTCGCTATCGAGGCGGTTTTTCAGATCGCTCCAACTGCGGATGTCGTGCACCGCCTCGTATTGGATGAGCTTTTCTAGCAGCGAGGCGGGAGAATCCCAAGACAAGCGGCGCAGCTCCAAAAAGGCGACATCAAACCAAGTGGAAAAAAGCTGCTCTAAATCGGCATCCAGCGCCAGCAAACGCTTGTCGCCCTTGAGCTGGGGCAGCAGTTCGGCGCGCAAGTCGAGTAAAAAACGCATGCCGCCAGCAAACACGGCAAAACGCTGCAGCAGCCGCGTGCGTGGCGAGACCAAGGCTCGGCGCAGGGCGATTTCGGCCTGTGCCTGTTCCTCTGTGCCTAGGGCCACTTCATAAGCTTGACGGGCTGCCTGCACCCGCGCTGGATCGGAAGCAAACTGCTCACACAGCAGCGACCAAAGATCGCCCCGCTCTTCGGGGGAGGCATTGGCATACCAAACCATCACGGTCTGGGCATGGCGGGCACCCTCGACATCGCTGACCTGCACGGCCGCAGCTGCTTGCAAATCAGCCAACAATTTGCGCAAGGCTCTGGGTGTGAGCGCCTCTTGACTGCGCCGCAAAGTAGCTTGCAAGCGCTCATGGGTGCTGCGCGGTGGTGCAGGTGGGCGCGTAGTCGCAGCGGCCTCGTTCACACTGGCCGTATCTGATGCCCCAGAACGCAAACGCGAAACACCACGGGCCAGCCAATTGGTAGCGGTTGTCATGCAATCACCTCCTCAAAATCAAGGCAGCTACGCCATCCACGAGCTGCACAAAGGGTACAGAATACAGGCCAGAGGAAATTCTGACTACCGGCGAATGGTGTCAGTGTGCTGCTGCGCCCACCACCACAGGCCGATACCGCCCAGAATCATCGGCAGGCACAGCCACTGCCCCATGCTCATGCCCAACGGCAGCAAGCCCAAAAAGCTGTCAGGCTCGCGGAAAAATTCAGCCACAAAGCGCAGCAGGCCATAGCCTAGCAAAAATGCGGCAGCCACCTGCCCCTGACGACGCTGGCGTCGGGCATAGAGCCAGAGCAAGACAAACAGCAACAACCCCTCCAGCAGAAACTGGTAAATCTGCGAGGGATGGCGCGGTTGCAAAGACCCGCTATGGGCAAACACCATGCCCCAAGGCAAATCGGGGCTGGCAAAACGCCCCCACAACTCACCATTGATAAAGTTGCCTACCCGCCCAGCCGCCAGCCCGGTGGGCACGCAAGGGGCGACAAAATCGGCCACTTGCAACCAAGGACGCTGGCGCGTGCGCGCAAACCAGACCATAGAGGCCACCACCCCCAACATGCCACCGTGGAAACTCATGCCCCCCTGCCAAATCGCCAAAATTTCTAGCGGATGGGCAGCGTAGTAGCCGGGTTTGTAGAACAGGCAGTAACCGAGCCGCCCACCCAAAATGACGCCCATCACGCCCAGAAACAGGATGTCTTCGACATCATTGCGTGACCAAGCTCCAGGCCCGGAGATACGCACAAACGGCGCATGGCGCAGGCGCAGACTGCCCAAAAACAGGAACAGGCCAAACGCCGCCAAGTAAGTCAGGCCATACCAGTGGATGGCCACCGGCCCCAATTGCAGGGCCACAGGGTTGATGTCGGGGTAAATCAGCATGGTGCCATTGTGCCCGGCTTGTGTGCAACCCGTATCAATGGAGTAATTGCCCCCATTGGGACGCAGTAAGCTGCGCCATCCAGCTATTGTGATCGGCATCAGCGATGAGCATGACCTCTGCCGGGCCACGTTTTTTGGCCTGTGCCAATAATTGCAATCCGGTTTCTGCGCCAATCACTTCATCTTTACCCGCAATGAGTATGCTGACCGGGCCTGCATAATCTAGCAAATGCTGTGCTGATTCAAAAGTATCTTTGAGCAGCCAGCGCACCGGCAGCATCCAGTATTTTTGTGCAGCCACTTCGGTGATACTGCTAAAGGGTGTTAATAAAACTAACTTGCTCGGTGGCATACTGGCTTGAGCGGCTACTTGTACGGCCACACCAGTACCCAAAGATTTTCCTACCAAGATCACCGGCTGAT
>JAIESZ010000336.1 GCA_019745615.1 Burkholderiaceae bacterium | reverse complement strand
CGTACCGTCACGCCGGAGGGGCCTTGGCCGCGTGGGTCAGTAGCCGACCAAGACAGGTTGATGTTGTCAAGGTAGCCGTTGTTGATACCCGCATGGGCTACCAGCTCAATGGTTTTAGCGGCGTCATCGCGGGCAAAACCTACCCAGCCCAAACGGTAGCCGCCAATCTCCACAGCAATGCGACAGACGGCCTCCAGCAGATCAGGCTCGGAAGTGGCGCGCACCATGGCTTCGTTGCAAGCCCCCAGCAGTTGCTGCGCACGGCCTAGGCGGATGAGTTCACGTTCGGCGCTGAGGCGGTCGGTGATGTCGCTGGCCATGATCTGGCGCGCCGGGCCACCATTGAAGGTAATGGTGCGCGAGGCCACTTCTACATCGATCAGCTCACCATTTTTGCGCACATGGCGGTGGTGCAAGCTGCGCCGCCCGGTGCCTTCGCCCAAAGCCAACACCTCGGCGCGAAATTGCGCCCGTTGCTCAGGCAGCCACAAATCGGCCATGCTCATACCCAGCAGCTCTTGCTCACTGTAGCCGTACAGCATCAGCATGGCTTGGTTGACAGCCAAAATACGCAGGCGCTCATCCAGTGCATAAATCCAGATAGGCTGCGGATGAAAATCAAACAGCAACCGGTATTGCTGCTCAGAGGCGCGCAATTGCGCCGCCACTTGGCGCAGATGCAATAAAGCGCCCAAGGATTCAGCCAGCATTTGCAGGTGGGCGGCATCACGGGCCATAAAACCTTGGCCGTGTTGGGCGCTCGCTTGCAGCAAACCCACAGCTTGGCCTTCAATGCGCAGGGGCGTGACCAAAGTAGAGCGCGCTGCGGCATCGCCGTGCAGCGCTCCCACGTCGTCGCATAAGCCACTGGCTGGACTGCATTGCACGGTGTGGCCATCGAGCAGGCGCTGCCAAGCAGCGCACTGGCGCAGGGGCATGGTTCGGCCCAGCGGCGGGGCATCACGCCCGGCACGCGCTTGGGTGATGAGTTGCTCGCCCTCCAATAACTCAACCGTGGCGCTGCGCGCGCCAGTGATATCTAAAGTGGCCTGCGCTACCAAATCCAGCAGAGCGCTCTGGCTCCACTCTTGGGCCGCCATGCGTTGCTGCACCTGCACCAAGGCGGCTTGGGTGTGGGCCTCATGCAGGGCATCAAGGTGGGCCTGCTTGTCAGCACTGATGTCGCGGATGCCACCCACCATACGCAGGGCTTGGCCCGTCTCATCCCGAATGACAAAGCCCCGGTCTTGTACCCAGATGGTCTGGCCATCAGCACGCACCATGCGGTATTCAGCGGCCCAAGTGCTCTCTTGGCCTTGGATAGCGGCGTGCAGCGCCTTGACTACCCGCGAGCGCTCTTGCACATGGACATACTGCGCCCAAGCATCGGCATCGGGCATAGACTGCTCAGGAGACAGTCCAAACAGGGAACGAAAGGAGTCGCTCCACCAGATTTTGCTGGTGCGCACATCCCAGTCCCAGACGGTGTCGGCAGTGGCATTGGCCACGAGGTGAAAGCGCTCCTCACTTAACCGCAGTGCTTGGTGCTGGCGGCGCAATTGCAGTTGGGCCATGACTTGGCTGGCAAGCATTTGCAAGGCGGCGCGCTGGCTAAGGTCTAGCACCCTAGGGCGGGTGTCCATCACCAACAGGGTGCCAATGGCAATGCCATCGGGGGTCAGCAGGGGGGCACAGGCATAAAAACGGATATGGGGCGCACCCGTGACCAGTGGGTTGTCTTTGAACAAGGGGTGCTGACTGGCGTCAGGTACCTCAACCACCTCGTTGCGGCCATCTATCCAATGCTTACAAAAGGCCACCGCCAGATCGGTCTGGTGCAGCGCTACGCCAATGCGGGCTTTGAACCACTGGCGACGGTCGTCAACAAAATTAACCAAGGCCATCGGCGTGGCACAGATATGCGCCGCCAGTGCGGCCAACTGGTCAAATGCCTCTTCTTCAGGGGTATCGAGAATGGCGTAAGCCTGCAACGCCTGCTGGCGCTGGGCTACGGCACTCAGAGGGTGTGCAGTGGTGACGGGGCGCGACATCACCCCTGCCCTCCCAAGAGCTTAGGCACAGCGCAACGCAACAGGTAAGACAAAAACCTTGGCATGAATGCAATGGCGAGCGGACAGTGGAACACAAGGGCACATAGATGCAGCCACGTCTTTCTTAGCGCGCAACGTGCCCAGATACTACATGCACCAAGCCATATTGCAAACAGCAGAATGGTACGATGAGAGGTTGACCGTGTTTGCCACCTATCAAGTAACAAATGGGCCATTGGCCTTTAACGGTGAGAATGGCATTTTATGCAAATAATTCGCACTTCTCTGTGGGGTAAGACAAGTTTCACTGCGGCAAAGCCTGCCCACCTCAGGGCCGCAAGAATGCTACCTGCTGCGTAGCCCAATAGCGCGATTGCAAATGGTCAAGCCGCACCTGCCCCCCCGTGGAGGGAGCATGAACAAACCGGCCTTGCCCCACATAAATACCAGCATGGCTTGGGCTGCGGCCTTGGCCAAACAGTACCAAATCGCCGGTGCGCCGTTGCTCTAGGGGCACCGGCTGCCCCCACTGCGCCAGCTGTGCCACGGTGCGTGGCGGTGCTACGGTCATGCGGGCGCGGTACACATAGCCAATCAGGCCACTGCAATCAAAACCGCCATCGGGCGTGTTGCCTCCATAGCGGTAGGGGGTGCCTACCAAGCCCAACGCATGGATGGCAATATCGTGCGCCATCTCTGGCGATAGCCGCGCTGGCACTGGGGTGGGGGAAGTGTGGATACCTTGGTGCGCCACCGGTGGCGGCACCGCTGGAGGCGCAGAACCGCAACCCACCAACGCCAGCGCCAACGCCAACCATGCCATACCAACCCCACGGCCCCTCACGTCGGTGGCAGCCCTAGACATCCTGCACCATACCGTGTGCATCTTTGCTCTCCTATCCGCTGTGGCAGTGGCTACCCGCTACCGAGCACCACAGCCAACACCCCATCAACGCACAATCAACACTGGCACCGTGCTTTGTGCCAGCACCTTGGTGGTGACCGATCCCATCACCAACGTGGCCAAGACACCGTGGCCGTGCGAGCCCATCACCAGCAAATCAAATTGCTTGTCTTGCGAGGCGACCTCCGCGATGGTCTCTGCGATATGGCCAACCTTGCTGATGGTCTGGAGTGCCACACCCTTGGTAGCCATAAACTTGACCACCGGATCGAGCACCTTTTGGTTCTCGTCTTCGTAGTATTCTTCTACCAGCTCTTTGCTCAAGGAGGCACGGGCATGGGCGGGCAAAGGTGGCTGCACCGTCAAGGCGGTGTAGTGGTGGCTGGTACCCAGCAACTCCTCATGGGCGGCCAGATAGGCCAGCATTTTTTTGGTGAAGGGGCTGCCATCTACGGCCAACAGAATGTTCATGCGTGTGCTCCTTGTTAGTAACAGCGAAGGTAACAGCCATCATACGGTGACGCAATAGTGGGGCTGAAAGGTATCCTGTTCACCTTTACGGGCATACCCCAGCGGATTAGCCACCACCTGGCATTGCCAAGGCTGGCCATCGGGCCGCACACCTTGGGCCAAATAATCACAAGGGGCGTGAAGATGGCCGTGCAGCCAAGCCTGTGCCTGCGGCAACCAATCGTCCAGCGCATTGCAAAAGCCCGCTGTACCGGGCACCAAACCGTAGCGCGGATCGGCACTTTGCAGGCTGGGGGCAAAGTGCGTGACCACCACCGTGGGGCCAGCAAAGGGCTGCTCTAACGCTGCCTGCAACCACTGCTGGCATTGCAGGGCTTGCTCACGCACTTGGGCCGCCAAAAAAGGCTGCCCACGCCAAGTGGTGCCGGTTTTGCGCAGATAAAAATTAGCCGCACTGAACGCTTTTTGGCGCTGGCGCAACTGCTGGGTCAAAGGGGCTTGTGTATCACGCAGCGCCAGCGCATCAAAATCACTCCACAGCGTGGTGCCCACAAAACGCACCCCGTCCAGCACCGCTGTTTCGCGCTCCAACCAGATCAGCCCCAGCCGCTCACAGGTGCGGCGCAAGCGCTCTTGGGCGGCATCAAAGTCTTGGCCGTCATACTCATGGTTGCCCGGCACCAGCACCACCGGCGTGGGCCAGCCCGCAAACTGCGGCAGTGGCGAAAAACGCGCCAGCCCAAAATCCTCATCGGCCAACAGCGAGCCGCGCTGGTACGAGCCAACATCGCCCGCCAACACCAACACATCGGCCCCCGGTGCTGGCTCTGGCATCCAACGGGGATGCACTTCTAGGTGCAAATCAGACAGCAATTGAATTTTCATGATGTGGAGCGATAGCCAGATGGTGGCGGGGCCTATCTTTTGAGCAGATGAAAAATGGCAAAGCCGCCGCTTGTGCCGCCGTCGCCAATATCTTGGCGTGGGCAGCGCAGGCGGCGGCAGCGGGATTTAAGCTACCAAGCGATTACGCAGCGTTGCGTGCAGGCAGCACCGTGCCACGGCATTCGCCAAAACCAATGCGCGCTGCACCGGGCTTTTCACACCA
>JAIESZ010000360.1 GCA_019745615.1 Burkholderiaceae bacterium | reverse complement strand
AGCCCCTCCTGTAGCGGCACCGCCCCCGGCCCACCCCCCCTTGCAGGGCAGTACCCTGCTGCTGGGTACTTTGGCCCTGTCGTTAGCCACGTTCATGAACGTGCTCGACTCTTCGATTGCCAATGTGTCGATTCCGGCCATTGCCGGGGATCTGGGTGTTAGCCCCGGTCAAGGCACTTGGGTCATTACCAGTTTTGGCGTGGCCAATGCGATATCGGTGCCACTCACAGGTTGGCTGACGCAGCGTTTTGGTGCCGTGCGCCTGTTCACGTGGAGTGTGTTGCTGTTTGTACTCACCTCGTGGCTGTGCGGCTTTGCCTCTTCGCTGGAAATGCTGATCGTGTTTCGCGTGTTACAGGGGCTGGTGGCGGGGCCGATGATTCCGTTGTCCCAAACCTTGCTGCTGGCCAGTTACCCCCGTGCCAAGGCCGGTACGGCACTGGCGCTGTGGGGAGTGACTACGCTGGTAGCCCCGGTGGTTGGGCCATTGCTAGGGGGGTGGATTACCGACAACATCTCTTGGCCTTGGATTTTCTATATCAATGTGCCTATCGGCCTGTTGGCTGCTGCGATCACTTGGGGCATTTACCGCCACCGTGAGACCCCCCGGCGCAAGTTGCCCATTGATACGCTGGGCCTGTCGCTGCTGGTGCTGTGGGTGGGTGCCCTGCAACTCATGCTGGACAAGGGCAAAGAGCTGGACTGGTTTGCCTCTGGCGAGATCGTGCTGTTGGGCGTGGTGGCACTGGTGGCCTTTGCCGTGTTTCTGGTCTGGGAACTGACCGACGAACACCCCGTAGTGGACTTGCGTCTGTTTGCACGGCGCAATTTTGCCTTTGGGGCGCTGGCGCTGTCGGTGGCCTATGCACTGTTTTTTGGCAATGTGGTGTTGTTGCCGCTGTGGCTGCAACAGTGGATGGGCTATACCGCCACCTCAGCAGGGATGGCACTGGCCCCAGTGGGGGTGTTTGCTATCTTGCTCACCCCTTTGGTCGGTCGTAAAGTGGCGGTGTGGGATCCACGCCGCATGGCTACGGCAGCTTTCATCGTGTTTGCCTTGGTGTTATGGATGCGCTCGCAGTTCACGGTAGAGACGGATATGCACCACATCCTGATCCCTACCCTGATTCAGGGGGGAGCTATGGCGTTCTTTTTCATTCCACTCACCACGCTGACATTGGCCGGACTGACGCCAGACCGCATTCCGGCAGCAGCGGGCTTGAGCAATTTTGTGCGTATCACTGCTGGGGCGATGGGTACCTCGATTGCTACTACCTTGTGGGATAGCCGCGCTGCCATGCACCACGCCCACCTGACTGAAGGGCTGGTGCAAGGCCAAGGCGTATTTGCTAGCACGCTTGATGGGCTGATCAACTCTGGCTTGAGTAGCGCTCAGGCCTTGGCCCAGATCAACCGCCTCATCGATCAGCAAGCCTACACCCGTGCAGCCAATGATGTCTTTCTGGGTTCATCCTTTGTGTTTCTGCTGCTGATTAGCTTGATCTGGCTCACCCAGCGACCACCCCGTCTGGGCGCTGCTACAGCTGCAGATGCTGGGGGCGCGCATTAAAACACCCCACAGGGGTGGTTCAGGTACGTTTTCTGTTCAGACCAGTTGGTTGCGGATGGCATACACCGTCAGTTCCGCGTTGTTCGAGAGTCCCAGCTTTTCTAGCACCCGTGAGCGGTAGACGCTCACGGTTTTGGGGCTGAGGGTTAATTCTTCGGCAATTTCGGATAGGCGCTTGCCGGTGGCAATTTTGAGCAAGGTTTGCAACTCGCGCTCTGAGAGCGTGGTGTGCGGCGCTTCTGGCGTGCGTTCCGACACGCTTTCTGCCAACATCTGTGCCACTTCGGGCGTGAGGTATTTGCGCCCCTGAAAAATGGTGCGCACGGCGTCAATCAAGGCCATTGGATCGGCTGCTTTGTTGGCATAGCCCTGCGCCCCGGCACGCAGGCAACGCACAGCATATTGGTCTTCGGGGTACATCGACACCACCAGCACCTTGATGGCTGAATCCGTTTCTTTCAGGCTGGTCAGTACGTCCAGCCCGCTGCGTCCTGGCATGTTCAAATCTAGCAGCAGTACATCGCAGGGGGCACTGCGCAATACTTCGCGCAACTCCGGGTAGCTGCCAGCCTCGCCAGTGATCTGAATATCTGGGGCCTCGGCCAAGGTGTCGCGGATGCCACGGCGCACCACGGCATGGTCGTCACAAAGCATCACATGGATCATCGCGTGTCGTCTCCTGTCGGGGGTGGTATAGAGGCCAGAGGCACGGACAAGATCAGCGAGGTGCCTTGTCCTGGTCGGCTGCTGATGTCTAGCCAACCATCGACCATTTTGGCTCGTTCCTGCAATCCCTTGAGGCCAAAAGCCTTGGGTTTGTCTAGTGCCCGTGTGTCGAGCCCTTTGCCGTTATCGTTCACTTCCAGCGTTAACATGCCCTCAGAGTTTGACAGATCAATCCGTACCAGTGTGGGCGCTGCATATTTAGAGATGTTGGTCAGGGCCTCTTGGGCAGTACGGTAGGCTACCAGTTGGACAGCATCGCTCAGGGGCATGTTGGCGCTGCTGGTCACCATTTTGATCGGCACGCTCGTGCGCCGCTCAAAATCTTCGGCCAGCCACTGCACGGCAGCCACCAGCCCTTGATCCAAAATGGGCGGGCGCAGATTCATCATGATGCGCTGGCTGGCCCCAATGGCATGTTGCAGCATACTGGTGGCCGCTTGGGCATGTTCACGCACCCCTTCTTGCGTGCTGTGGCGTCCAATCCAAGCCAGATCAAAGCGGATAGCGGTCAGGGCACCCCCAATATCATCATGGATTTCTCTGGCAATGGCGGCACGTTCTTGTTCGATAGAGCTTTGTAGATGCTCGGCCAACTCTGCCAGCCGCTTTTGTGATGCAGCCAACTCTTGCACGGCCAGCTCGCGCAGCCGCCGGGACTCGTGTACCTCGCAGGCGCGCTGTATCACATGCGGCAGGCGGGCCATGTCGTCCTTGAGCACATAGTCTGCAATGCCTAGACGCATGGCGTCTACAGCAGCTGTTTCTCCGATGGCACCAGAGAGCAAAATGAATGGGGGGTGGTCTGGGTGTTGGGCCACCAGTTGCCAAGCGTCCATGGCCGTAAAACCGGGAAGCTGGTAATCGGCCAAAATCACATCTACGTTTTGGCTGGCGATAGCCGCCTGGAAAGCCTCCAACGAATCAGCGTGCTGGATGTTAAACGCCAGCCGTGCACGGCGTAGGGTGAGAACCGTGAGGCGGTGGTCGGCCAGCGAATCTTCCAGATGCAAAATCGAAAGGTGCCGCTGAGGGTCGTGGCAGGCCATAGGTGACGCTATCATAGGGCAAGAAATGCAAACAGCAGAAAGTGTGCTGGAATGATGAAAAGCAGGCCATGCAAGCCCAGCAAGAAAGGCGCTGAGTTTGTAGGTGTAATACCACGATAGGATAGTGCAGCCCGTGCGCTGTGCAACGGCGACACGCGGTCATGGAGAAATAATGCAATCAACCCTCACAAAAACCGGAGTTCCTGGCGTGCAAGTGCCTGTGACTGTGGCTGCCGACTTGCAAGACTCCTTGATGGTGGTGATGCACGATTTGCATCGGCTAGAGGGCCTGCTCGATCATGCGGCAGACAAATTGCTAGAAAATTTCAGTCGGGCCAATGATGCCCTCAATGACCCCCTGCTGGGTGAGTCTGAGGAGGTTGCGCGTGTGCGTGCCGCCTTGCGCCAATCCGTGACTGAGCTACAGTTCCAAGACATGGCATCCCAGCTCATTGGGCACACCACCAAGGTTTTGCAAGCTTGTGCTTTTCGACTGGCTGCCGAAACCATGGGTGATGATGATGGAGAGGAAGCGGCACCGTTTATGGGCATTGAGCCTGAACGCCCCAACCCCGTTACGCAAAGCGAAATGGATGCGGGCTCCATTGAGCTGTTTTGAGCGGCACAATCGAACCTATCACGAAAATTTTCAAAATTCTGCCGGAGCCTTACATGCAATCGATTCTCGCCGTTGACGACTCGCCATCTATGCGGAAAATGGTGGCCTTCACCCTGACCGGGGCAGGCTATCATGTTGTCGAGGCGGTGGACGGCCAAGATGCCTACGAAAAAGCACAAGATCAAGACATCGCCTTGGTCTTAGCCGATCAAAATATGCCCCGGCTTGATGGTTTGGGTCTGACACGCAAGTTGCGTGAACTGCCCCAATTCAAAACTACCCCCATCTTAATCTTGACCACCGAATCGAGCGACCAAATGAAACAGGCAGGGCGCAGTGCAGGGGCCACAGGGTGGCTGGTCAAGCCCTTCGATCCCAACCGGCTCATTGAAGTGATCCGGAAAGTCATTCGTTAATTGTGATGCACAGCTACCGCACGTACACAGGAGCCCCGCATGGGTGAAAGCTATCAAGAAGGCACAGGGTCAGGGGCAGATTTTGACCTCACCCAGTTCTACCAAATCTTTTTCGAGGAGGCCGGTGAAAACCTCGATCAGATGGAACGTAT
>JAIESZ010000075.1 GCA_019745615.1 Burkholderiaceae bacterium | reverse complement strand
CCCACGGTGGTCATCTTGGGTTCGCAGTAAGTACCGGGGCGCACGCCTTGGCCTTCGGGCAAACCAACCGCACGACCGACCATCTTTTGGGCCAGCGTAAAACCAGCCTTGGTTTCAGCAGGTGGTGTGGGCAGACGGAACAGGGTGGAAGCGGGCAGACCCAAGAACTCACGGGCCTTGGCAGTCAAGCTGCGACCAATAATCAGGTTGATACGACCACCAGCGCGCACTTCGTCAAACAGCACATCGCTCTTGAGCGCGAACTCGGCCACAGTGTCGCCGTTTTTGACGATTTTGCCGTCGTAGGGCAGCACGTCGATGACGTCGCCCATTTCGAGCTTAGACACATCGACTTCAATCGGCAACGAGCCGGAGTCTTCTTGCGTATTGAAGAAAATGGGGGCAATTTTGCCACCCAGCGTAACGCCACCAAAGCGCTTGTTGGGCACGAAGGGGATGTCTTGGCCGGTAGCCCAGACGATGGAGTTGGTGGCCGACTTGCGGCTGGAGCCAGTACCGACCACATCACCGACGTAAGCGACCAAATGGCCGTTTTTCTTCAGGTCGTCGATGAACTGCATCGGGCCGCGCTTGCCGTCTTCTTCGGGCTTGAAAGCCGCGTCAGGACGGGTGTTCTTGAGCATCGCCAGATAGTGCAGTGGGATGTCGGGGCGGCTCCACGCATCAGGGGCGGGCGACAGGTCGTCGGTGTTGGTTTCGCCGGGCACCTTGAACACGGTGACAGTGATTTTTTGTGCCACTTCGGGGCGGCTGGTAAACCATTCGGCTTCAGCCCAGCTTTGCATCACGTCTTTGGCAAAAGCGTTGCCCGCCTTGGCTTTGTCAGCGACATCGTTAAAGAAGTCGAACATCAACAGCGTCTTCTTCAGCGCGGCAGCAGCCACGGCGGCCACTTCAGCGTCGTCCAGCAGTTCAATCAGCGGATGCACGTTGTAGCCACCGACCATGGTGCCCAGCAGCTCAGTCGCCTTGGCCTTGGAGATCAGGGCAACGGCGATATCGCCGTGGGCCACAGCGGCCAAGAAGCTGGCCTTGACCTTAGCGGCATCGTCCACGCCGGGCGGCACGCGGTGCGTGAGCAGTTCGAGCAAGAAGGCTTCTTCACCGGCGGCTGGGTTCTTGATCAACTCGATCAATTCGGCCACTTGCTTGGCATCCAAGGGCAGGGGGGGGATACCCAGCGCTGCGCGCTCGGCCACATGGTCACGGTAGGCTTTCAACATCAATTTCTCCGGTGGTTTTGTAGGTGTGGGGCGATATCAGCGATTGAGTGCAGGGCCTTAGCGGGTAGCCGTGGGCTGCGCATCCAACACGCTGGGTGGGGGGTTCTTTTTGATGGCTTGGGCCACTTGGTATTGCTCAGGGCTCATGCACTCATCGGCCAAACGCTGGCCGCGTTTTTGGTCCATGAGCATGGATTTGTTGGCAATTTGTAACCAAACAGCACCGGCTTTTTGGTCTTCAAGGCGCACAGTGCCGGTGCTGGTAGCGACTGGGGACATGTGGTACTTAAAGCCCTTGCCATCAATGTGAAAGTGGCCGGGGGCTTGGGGGTCAGCAGTGACGCGCACCGAGGCACCCAGCTCGCAAGCAATGGTGCCGGTATGCACACGCTCGGCCACCGACAGCACTTCAGACGACAGGGGCGCAGCAACCGCTGGGGCACTGCTAGCCAAGGCAGCAGCACCCAAGGCACCAGCACCCACTGCCGCAGCGCCTACGGCCATCGCACGGCCCCGGCTGGAGCGGCTACTGGTATCGGCCTTAGCCACCAACACTTTTTGGCTTGGCTTGGCTTTGACCACGGAGGTTTTTTTAGCTGCGGTGCCCGCTTTGGGCGTAGAGGGAGCCGCCAATACCAAGGCGGGTGTCAGGGCCAATAAGGCAGAGGCAAACAGGTTTTTCATGGAGAACTCCAGCAAAAATCAAATCAGGAATGGACAGGTGCCAGCCAGTGTTGTACCGCAACGGGCAAAGACCGACCGGTCTGGTGGGCACGTTCTAGCAGTTGCCAAAAATAGCGGTAGCTGGCGCGATCATGCAAAACACCATCCACGCTGATCGGTGCCCAATCGGCAGCGGCAGCAGCAGCAATAATGCGGGCAGCGTGGTCGATTTCATCCTGTGCTGGGGCAAAAGCCGCCAAGATGGGGCGAATTTGCGCCGGATGGATGCTCCACATCCGGGTGTAACCCAACTCAGCAGCGGCGCGGTGGGCGGCGGCCTGCATGGCAGTGCTGTCGGTAAACTCCGTTACCACGCAATGCGAAGGCGTCTTGCCGTGGGCATGGCAGGCAGCGGCAATTTCGAGCTTGGCCCGCACCACCAAAGGGTGTGCAAACTGCCCCGCAGAAGTCATGCCCGATGCAGGAATAGCGCCACCGTGCGCCGAGACAAAATCCATCAGGCCAAAACTCAGGCTTTGCACCCGTGGATGGGCAGCAATGTCAAAGGCGCGATGCACCGCTGCCGGGGACTCAATCAATACTTGCAAAGGCAGGTGGGTGGCCCCAGCGCGCTCTAATGCCTTTTCAGCCAGCAACACATCATCGACTGACTCCACTTTGGGCAGCATGATGTGGCAGAGCTTGTGACCCGCCTCGCCCGCAATGGTGGCCATGTCGTTGGCAAAGGCCGGGTGATCGACAGGATGCACACGGGCAGCCACACGGGCACCAGGGGCGGCCTCACGGGCCAAAGCAGCTACCAAGGCGGCATGGGGTGCCTCACCACCGACGGGGGCACCATCTTCACAGTCCAGCGTCACATCAAAGACGCAGGTACCAAATTCTTCAGTCATTTCAGCCTGCAATTGCAGGCTTTTGCGCATCCGCACTTCGACGCCGCTGTAATGGTCACAGACGGGCAAAAAACCGGTTTGCGCCTGCGCACCAAGGAGAACGTCGCGGGGATGGGTCATAAAAAATTACACACTAAGCCGGAAAAAAGCAAAGCGCAGCCCCGGAACACACACAGGCATCCGGGTCTGCGCTGTCAGGGGTGATTACAGCAAGTGTTTCACGCCGTCGGCTTCGCCTTGCAGCTCGGCCAAAGTCTTGTTGATGCACTCTTGCGAGAAGGCATCAATTTCCAGACCTTCAACGATTTTGTATTCGCCGTCAGGGGTGGTGGTGACGGGGAAGCCAAACACGATGCCAGCAGGAATGCCGTATTCGCCGTTGGAAGGCACGCCCATCGTCACCCATTCGCCGTTGGAGCCCAAGGCCCAATCGCGCATGTGGTCGATGGCAGCGTTGGCAGCCGAAGCAGCCGAAGACAGGCCACGGGCGGCGATGATGGCGGCACCACGCTTGCCCACGGTGGGCAAGAACACTTCAGCGTTCCAGACTTGGTCGTTGATGGTTTCTTTGACCGAAGCGCCATTGATGGTGGCAAAGCGGTAGTCAGCGTACATGGTGGGCGAGTGGTTGCCCCACACAGTCAGGCCCTTGATGTCGCCCACGGCGGTGCCAGTCTTGGCAGCGATTTGCGAAGCAGCGCGGTTGTGGTCCAAACGCAGCATGGCGGTGAAGTTCTTGGCTGGCAGATCGGGAGCCGACTTCATGGCAATGTAGGCATTGGTGTTGGCGGGGTTGCCCACCACCAGCACCTTGACGTTGCGGCTGGCAACCTTGTTCAGGGCCTTGCCTTGCACGGTGAAGATGGCAGCGTTAGCGGCCAACAGGTCAGCGCGCTCCATGCCGGGGCCACGGGGACGGGCACCCACCAACAAGGCGTAGTCGGTGTCTTTGAAGGCTTCTTCGGGGTTGCTGTGGGCTTCGATGCCAGCCAGCAGTGGGAAAGCGCAGTCTTCCAGCTCCATGATCACGCCCTTGAGGGCGTTCTGGGCTTTTTCGTCTGGGATTTCGAGCAGTTGCAAGATGACGGGCTGGTCTTTGCCCAGCATTTCGCCGGAGGCGATGCGGAACAACAGGGCGTAACCGATTTGACCTGCTGCGCCGGTGACGGCCACGCGAACGGGTGCTTTGCTCATGGTGGAAACTCCAGGAAGTGAAGAGAAACAGGGGAGATTGCAGCGGTTGCCACTTGCGCCTGTTACCAGCAACATGTGCCCCGCAAACAGGTGAAGATTGTAGCCTCGATTTTTGTCCTGCGTCAATTTGTCTTATGTCTTATATAAGATATGATGCGCCTGCGTCACTATGTCGTCATTGCCCCTTTCCTCCTCTGATAACCCGATCTCGTTGCCCAGTGCTGCGGGGTTGTCTGTGCCTGCTTTTAGCCCCTTGTACCAACAAATCAAGGCGCTGATCTTGCACAGCCTGCAAGCGGGCGAATGGAAACCGGGCGAGGCCATTCCCAGCGAGATGGAACTGGCTGCGCGCTTTCGCGTCAGCCAAGGCACCGTACGCAAAGCCATTGACGACTTGGCCGCCGAAAATTTGGTCGTGCGCCGCCAAGGCAAAGGCACTTTTGTGGCTACCCATGCCGAACAACAGGTGCAATACCGCTTTTTGCGCCTACTGCCCGACAGCGGCGACGC
>JAIESZ010000243.1 GCA_019745615.1 Burkholderiaceae bacterium | reverse complement strand
GCCCAAGCACGGCGGCAGGTTAAACCCCTGCCCGCCCTAGAAATGGCCCAAGATAACAAACGCTTTATCCCGCAAGTGCTGGTGGTGCCAGTGGGCAGCGAGGTGGCTTTTCCGAATCGAGATACCGTGCGCCACCATGTGTATTCTTTCTCGGCAGCCAAAAAGTTTGAGCTGAAACTCTACAGTGGCACCCCCGCCGCGCCGGTGCGCTTTGAGCAGCCCGGCGTGGTGGCCTTAGGGTGCAATATCCACGACCAGATGGTGGGCTGGATTGTGGTGCTCGATACCCCCTACTATGCGCAAACGGCTGCCGACACGGGCCGAGTGCAAATCGACCAAGTGCCCGCTGGCAACTACCGGCTGCGGGTGTGGCATCCGCACTTGCCCGTGCATACGCCGGGGCCAGACCAGCCTATTACCGTCGGAACCACGGACACCGTTGCGGCCACTGTGCAACTTAAGGAGCTGACACCTTGAACTGGCGTCTGGCTACCCTGTCCCGCAGCTTGATTGCACGGCTGGTTGGGATTTCACTGCTGCTGTTGTTGCTGGTGCAAATGGCTGGTTTTGCCTTGGTGCGCAACAGCATCGACCGCAATGCCCGCAGCCAAATTGCCCATACCCTCGATACCGATGAGAACGTCTGGCGTCGCCTGCTAGAGCAAAACGCCGAACGGCTGCGCCAAGGAGCAACCCTACTGACCGCCGACTATGGTTTTCGCACCGCTGTGGGCTCTGGCGATCAGCACACCATACAGTCTGCCCTAGAAAACCACGGCCAGCGCATGGGCGCTGCGGTGGTGGCGCTGCTCGACACCCGGTTGCAGGTGCGCAGCGTCAGCAGTGGCAAGGGGCTGGGCACCTTTGACCAAGCACTGGCCCAAGTGTTGCCCACCCTGTCTGCCGGTGAGCAAAGCGGCCAAAGAAGCCAAATCAGTACCGTCCGTGGCCTGCCATACCAGTTTGTGCTGGTGCCCATGCGTGCGCCGGTGCTGATGGGTTGGGTGCTGATGGGCTTTCCCATCAACCAGCCCTTGGCCGATGAGATGCAGCAGTTGCTGGCTGTGCAGGTGGCCCTGCGCGTGCATGGCACCGATGGCCAATGGGAGGTGCCCGTCAGCACCCTGAGCGCTCCGGCCCTTGCAGCATTGCGCAAGCACAGCAGCGAGGCGGTGACCGAACTGGCTCACGGCCACGATACCCTGTTGGTGCGCTCCATCCCGCTAGGCCAAGACGGCCCTGGGCAGGCCCAAGCCCTGCTGCTGCGTTCAGTCGATGCCGTGGTAGCACCGTATCGGCAGTTGCAATGGTTGTTGGCTGCTATCACCCTGACCGGCCTAGTGCTGTTTGCGTTGGGCCACGGTTTGATGGCCCGCTGGGTGACTACGCCGCTGCGCTCACTGGTGCTGGGCACCCAGCGTATCTCACGCGGTGAGTACGACATGCCGGTGGAGCACACTGAGCGCCGCGATGAGATTGGCTTGTTGGCGCGCTCCTTTGACCGTATGCGCATTGACATTGCCGAGCAGCAGGCAGAAATCCGCCATCTGGCCTACTGGGATCGGCTGACTGGCCTGCCCAACCGCGAGCGCTTTCGCAACACGGTGCTGGCGGCCATTTCTGCCCATGCCGACTACAGCCCCGAAGCCACCACCTTGGCCGTTATCACGCTCGATTTGGATCGTTTTAAGCATGTCAATGACGTCTTGGGCCATGCTTTTGGCGACAAACTACTGCAAGCGGTGGCCAAGCGGCTGCGCGAGCAGGTGATGGCGCATGGCGATATGGTGGCACGCATGGGCGGCAACGAGTTTGCCCTGCTGCTGCGGCGCACCGATGCCCATGCCGCGATGGTGGTGGCGCGCAGTATTACCCAATCTTTCGAGCGCCCCTTGGCTTTTGGCGACCAGATGGTGGACTTGAGCGCTGGCATTGGCATTGCCTGCTGGCCGCAAGATGCCAGTGATGTCGATACGCTGCTCAACCGCTCTGAGATTGCCATGTACGCTGCCAAGCGCAAACTCAACGGGCCGCAGCTTTATGACCCGATCATGGACTCGTCCAGCGCACAAACCTTGTCGCTGCTCACTGAGCTACGCCGCGCCATTGAGCGCGGCGAACTGCGCTTGTACTTGCAACCCAAAGTGCCGCTACAAGGCAAACCCGGCTTGGCTGTGGAGGCGCTGGTACGCTGGCAGCACCCGCAGCGCGGGTTGGTGCCACCAATGGATTTCATCCCGTTTGCCGAGCAAACCGGCTTTGTGCGCCAGCTCACGCTGTGGATGTTTGAAGAATCGGCGCGCTTGTTGGCCGACCCGCGCACCCAAGGCATGGGCCTGCGCATTTCGGTCAATTTATCCACCCGCGATCTGCTCGATCCTGAACTGTGCGAGCGCCTGCAAGCCATGCTGGTGCGCCACGGCGTACTGCCACAAGGCTTTTGCCTCGAAATCACTGAAAGCGCGATCATGGACGACCCGCAGCGCGCTGAGGCCATGCTCAACCGCCTGTCACAGCACGGCTTTAAGCTCTCGATTGATGATTTTGGCACCGGCTACTCCTCGCTGGGCTACCTCAAGCGGCTGCCCGTGGATGAGCTGAAGATCGACAAATCCTTCGTCATGGGCATGGAGCACGACCACGATGACGAGATGATCGTGCGCTCTACTATTGATCTAGCCCACAATCTGGGGCTGACTGTGGTGGCCGAGGGGGTAGAAAATGCCGCCATTCTGGAGCGTTTGCGCGCTCTGTCTTGCGATGAAGCCCAGGGCTACCATGTCAGCCGTCCGGTGCCGGTGGATGCCTTTTTGTCATGGCAGGCCCAACGCGCTTGGGCGCAAGAGACAGGCCGCTGATACCCACCCACCACCCTATGCCCCAGCGCCCTGCCCTCGTATAGCAGGGCGCACCACTGCTTTAGCGATTTTTCATGTCTTCTGATAATGCCCCCCGCCCCCCGGCTTCGCCCCCCGCTACCAGCACAGGCCGCCCAGTGCTGCGCCGCCCAAGCATCGTAGCCGCTGCCTCCCCTTTGCGCCCAGTGCGGCCCGCTCTAGCACCTGCGCGCCCGGCGGCCCCAGCCCCGTCCGCCGAAGGTATCCGGCTGAACAAGCGCTTGGCCGAGTTGGGCCTGTGCTCGCGCCGCGAGGCTGACGACTGGATTGCCCAAGGCTGGGTGCTGGTCAACGGCCAAGTGGCGGTGATGGGTACCAAAGTCACGCCGCAAGACCGCGTGGAAGTAGAACGCGCCGCGCAACGCCAGCAAGACAGCCGCGTCACTATCTTGCTCAACAAGCCCATTGGCTATGTCTCAGGCCAAGCCGAAGACGGCCACCAACCCGCCGTGGCCCTTATCAACCCGCGCACGCATTGGCGTCAAGATGGCAGCGGCTTGCGCTTTACACCGCCCCACCTGCGCGGCTTGGCCCCTGCCGGGCGGCTCGATATTGACTCGGTTGGGCTGTTGGTGCTGACGCAAGATGGCCGCGTGGCCCGGCAGATCATTGGCGAAGACTCGGTGATGGAGAAAGAATAC
The DNA here is from genome assembly GCA_019745615.1 of Burkholderiaceae bacterium. Lineage (GTDB taxonomy): Bacteria > Pseudomonadota > Gammaproteobacteria > Burkholderiales > Burkholderiaceae_C > Simplicispira. Next base: position 963 of record JAIESZ010000243.1, on the reverse strand, counting down.
TTGGTGCGCGTGGTCTATCAGGGGCCGGGGCCACTGCGCCCTTTGGCACCCGACGAGCGTGCAGCCCCGCTGCTCGAAATCCACGAAAACGATCCGGTCAGCAGCAATGTGCAAGCGGTGTTTCCACGGGCGCAACTAGAACGCCTGCGCCACGGCCTCAGCCTAGACGGCCAGCTGCTGCAACCGGCCAAGGTGGAATGGCAAAACCCCGAACAATTGCGCTTTGTGCTGACCGAAGGCAAAAAACGCCAAATCCGGCGCATGTGTGAACTGGTGGGCCTGAAAGTGGTGGGCCTCAAGCGCATCCGCATTGGCCGCATCGTGCTGGGCCAGTTGCCGGTAGGCCAATGGCGCTATCTGGGGCCACAAGAGCAGTTTTGAGCCGTTATTGCTCTAATGCCCCCTAGCCGCGCTACAGTGGCAAATCTTATTTTTTGCGCCCCCTTATTTGTTTTTTAGGAGAAATTTCATGACTTCCCCCAAATACCGACTGGTCACCCGCAGCGATTTTGATGGCTTGGTCTGCGCCGTGCTGCTCAACGAGCTGGAAATGATTGACGACATCGTGTTTGTCCACCCCAAGGACATGCAAGACGGCAAGATTGAGATCACCAGCCGCGACATCACCACCAACTTGCCCTATGTGGCGGGCGCGCATTTGGTGTTTGACCACCACGAGTCTGAGACCGTGCGCAACACCGGCGAGCGCGCTAACCACATCATCGAAGCCCATGCCCCCTCGGCAGCCCGTGTGGTGTACAACCACTTTGGCGGCAAGACTGCCTTCCCCCGCGTGACCGAGGAGATGATGCTGGCCGTCGATCAGGCCGACTCGGCGCAATACTCGCGTGAAGATGTGCTCAATCCGCAAAAGTGGACGCTGCTCAACTACCTGATGGACTCGCGCACTGGGCTGGGGCGCTTTCGGGAGTTCCGCGTTAGCAACTACCAGCTGATGATGGA
>JAIESZ010000059.1 GCA_019745615.1 Burkholderiaceae bacterium | reverse complement strand
TGCCACCGGCCAGCTCCTGCTCACTCCGCAGCGCCTGCTGGCCCAGACCCCCGGTGCCACCGGAGTGCAAGAGTGGATTTTGGCCCCCAGCCACAGCTTGCGTTTGGTAGATCATGGTGGCGTGGCTACCCTAGAGCTGCACGATGCACAGCAGCGCTTGGCCCTGTGGCGTTTGACAATGGGGTTGCACGCCTCGGCCTTGCAACTGGTGCAGCGCTTTGAACAGCAAATCGCACACCTGCAATCGGGCAACGCGGTGCAGCAGCAAGCGGAGGCGGTGCCTGCCTGCCCGGTCTGCCATACCGCGCTGCCCCCCGATAGCGATGAGTGCCCCGCCTGCGCCCGCGCCCAGCCCGCCAAAACCTCCACTTGGGTGCTGCTGCGCCTGTGGCGTTTTGCCCATCCCTACCGCTGGCAACTGGCCGCCGGTTTTGGCCTGACGCTGGCTTCTACTGCCGCCACCTTGGTGCCCCCTTACCTGACCATCCCGCTGATAGATGACATCCTGATCCCGTTCCAAAACGGTAAGCAGATCGACCCGATGCTGGTGCTGATGTACCTCAGTGGCTTATTTTTGTCGGCGCTGGCAGCTTGGGGCTTGGGTTGGGCGCGTACTTATATTTTGGCGTTGGTGTCTGAGCGCATTGGGGCTGATCTGCGCACCACCACTTACGAGCATTTGCTCAAGCTGTCGTTGGATTACTTTGGCGGCAAGCGCACCGGCGACCTGATGGCGCGCATTGGCTCCGAGACCGATCGCATCAACGTCTTTTTGTCGTTGCACGCGCTGGATTTTTTAACCGACGTGCTCATGATCTTCATGACCGCAGCTATTTTGTTCAGCATCAACCCGTGGCTGGCGCTGGTCACACTGGTGCCGCTGCCCTTTATTGGCTGGATGATCCACACCGTGCGCGACCGCCTGCGCACCGGCTTTGAAAAAATTGACCGTGTTTGGTCTGAAGTGACCAACGTGCTGGCCGACACCATCCCCGGTATCCGCGTGGTCAAAGCCTTTGCGCAAGAGCAACGCGAGGCCAAGCGCTTCCACGATGCCAACCAGCACAATTTAGAAGTCAATGACAAGCTGAATAAAACGTGGTCTTTGTTCAGCCCCACCGTCTCGCTGTTGACGGAAATCGGCCTGTTGGTAGTCTGGGGTTTTGGTATCTGGCTGGTGGCGCACAGCCAGATCACCGTCGGGATATTGACCGCCTTTATCGCCTACATTGGCCGCTTTTATGGCCGCCTCGATTCGATGAGCCGCATTGTCTCGGTCACGCAAAAGGCTGCTGCCGGGGCCAAGCGCATTTTTGACATCCTTGACCATGTGAGCAATGTGCCTGACCCCGCCCAGCCGGTGAAGGTGGGCAAGGTGCAAGGGGCCATCACGCTGCAAAACGTGGGCTTTCGCTATGGTAGCCGCTCGGTGATTAAGGGGCTGGATTTGAACATCCGCCCCGGTGAGATGATTGGCTTGGTGGGCCACAGCGGTTCCGGCAAGAGCACGCTGGTCAACCTGATCTGCCGTTTTTACGATGTCAGCGATGGCTCGATTCAGTTGGATGGTGTAGATGTGCGCCGCATGGCGGTGGCCGATTACCGCCGCCATATTGGTCTGGTGTTGCAAGAGCCGTTCTTGTTTTTTGGCACCATTGCCGAAAACATCGCCTATGGCAAACCCGAAGCCACCCGTGAGGAGATTGTGGCAGCCGCCCGTGCTGCCCATGCCCATGAGTTCATTTTGCGCCTGCCACACGGCTACGACTCGCTGGTGGGCGAGCGCGGTCAGGGCCTGTCGGGCGGGGAGCGCCAGCGCATCAGCATTGCCCGTGCTTTGCTGATTGACCCACGCATCCTGATTTTGGATGAGGCCACTTCTGCTGTGGACACCGAGACCGAGAAGGAAATCCAAAAGGCGCTAGACAACCTCGTGCAAGGCCGCACCACCATCGCCATTGCCCACCGCCTGTCCACGCTGCGCAAGGCCGACCGACTGGTGGTGATGGATCGGGGCGAGATTGTGGAAGTGGGGCCGCACGACGAGCTGATGGCAAAGCAGGGTGCCTACTGGCGTTTGTACGAAGCCCAAGCACGCCGCGCCGAGGAAGATGCCCAAGCTGCGGGGCTGGTGATTGATGTGGTGACAAGCGCTAGCCCTGTTGTTCACGCTAGGGACTTGATGGTTCCACGGTGATGGGGGTGATGGGCTCACCTGACAACAGTTGCCGATCCGAACCAACTTTGCCTGTCGGCTCAAGTCGTCAGACAATGGCTTGAGAGCAAAGTGGCTTATATTGGCTTCATCTGGTGGGTGAGATAGCATCTGGGAATTCGGGTTTAAATTTTTAGCAAGGCAATGTTGTTGGCCCCACTACACTGCTGCCCATGATGGACATCTGGCTGCAACACCTGCTAGAACTGCTGGCACTGCCGCAGTTGGGCCTGAGCACGGTTTTTGTGGTCTCGTTTGTTTCGGCCACACTGCTGCCATTGGGTTCAGAACCCGTGGTGTTTGGCCTGATTAAGCTCAACCCAACGCTGTTTTGGCCGACGATTGCCGTAGCCACCGTGGGCAATACGCTGGGAGGTGCCGTGAGTTGGTGGATGGGGCTGGGTGCGCGCCGTGCGTGGCAACTGGCGCGCCAGCAAGCCCCCGTGCCAGAAAAATGCCAGCCCCGCTCGCGCCACGAACGTATCGCCCGCGTCTGGCTGCGCCGCTTTGGTGCCAAAGCCTGCCTGCTCAGTTGGCTGCCCGGTGTAGGCGACCCGCTGTGCGCCGTGGCGGGCTGGCTGCGGTTGCCCTTTTGGCCTTGCGTGGGTTACATGGCGGTGGGCAAGCTGCTGCGCTACATCGTGATGACCAGCAGCTTGCTCTACCTGTTTCCCAATCTGAGCGCGGGCTAAAGCCGCGCTCAAGCGCCTACGGGCAACAGGGCGTTCCAGTCTAAGGTTTGGGTGGTATCGGCCAACACGGCCAGCGCCTGCTCTGTGGCATCCAAAGGCTCGCGGGCGGCCAGTTGGGCTTCTAGCACCGCTACGGTGGCTTCGGAGGCATTGCCGCCCTTGGCCAGACGGCGTTGCACGCGCTCGCGCAACACGTCTGCGGGGGCATCAAAGGCCAAAATGCGGCAGGGCACCTGCTGTTGCACCGCCACAGCGATCAATTGCGCCCGCTGGCGCTGGGCCAAAAACGTAGCATCCACCAGCACCGGGAAACCCGCTTGCAGCACCTGTGCCGCTAGCAACGCCAATTGATCGTAGGTGCGCTGGGTGGCGTCAGCAGTGTAGATGCCACCGGGCACCACGTCGGCACTAGAGGCCGTGGGGGCCAGACCAAACAGGCGCTTGCGCTCGGCATCGGCGCGCAGGCGCACCATGCCGCGCTGGGCTACCAATTGGGCGCTGTGGCGGCTTTTGCCCGAACCCGAAACACCGTTGGCTAGCCACAGCCAGCGCCCACGCGGCTGGCGCAGCTGCTCGGCCAGCGCCATGTAGCGGCGCACTTCTTGCCAAACTTCGGCTTGGGCCGCTTCGCCTTGCACCTGCCCCAAACGGAAACCGGCCACCATCGCCCGCACCAAAGCACGATAGACCAGATACCACGGTAGCAGTTGCAGGCCCGCGTAATCGCCCGACTGCTCTAGCCACGCATTGAGAAAATGCCAAGCCAAATCAGGGCGACCTTGAGCGTGCAAGTCCATGACCAAAAAAGCGCCATCGGCCATAGTGTCAATCCAGCGCAGCGCCTCGCTGAACTCGATGGCATCAAACAATTGCGGCGTACCGCCAAGCAGCACCAGATTGCCCAAATGTAAATCGCCGTGGCCTTCGCGCACATGGCCTTCTTGTTGGCGCTGGGCCAACAGCGGCATCAAGCGCTCGCCTTCTTGCTGCGTCCATGCGCTCAGGGCGGCCAAGGTGGCGCGGTCGGCCTCGTTGAGCGGCAGGCGGGCCAAGGCATCTAAATTGGCTTGGGATTGCTGGCGCACCACCATCGGGTTACCCCAATCGCTGCCCGCCGGGGCCACCGCCGCTTGGACGTGCAATTGCGCCACCTGCTCGGCCAAGGCATTGAGATGGCTGGTTTCTAGCTTGCCAGCAGCCAATTGCTGCGCCAGCAGTTGATCGGCACCAAAGCGCTGCATCTGCACGCCGTATTCGATCACGTCGGCCTGCTCTGCTGCCGTCAACTGGGCCAGCGGCACCAAGCGGGGCGATTCCTGCGGCCCCAGCACCGCCACCACGGATTGGTACAACTGGGGTGCGGTGCGGGCATTGATGCGCAGTTCTTCTAGGCAGGCGTGGTGGCGCAACGCCAGTGTGCTGAAATTCAAAAAGCCCATATCCAGCGGTTTTTTGAACTTCACGGCTTGCCCACCGGCCAGCACGACCCAAGAGATATGGGTTTCGGTGCAAGTGGCCTCCGGGGCCAAGGCGTGGGGGCCTTGCAATAGTTGCTGTAGCCAAAGGGGGCGTTGGTTGGTGTCAGACATG
>JAIESZ010000262.1 GCA_019745615.1 Burkholderiaceae bacterium | reverse complement strand
CCGTCGTAGCTGGAATAGCGCCCACGCTCGGCGGCCAACTCGGTCGAGGCCCAGTAGGCGTAATAGCAAATGGCTTCCATTGAGCGGTCGGCAAACTCCACCGCAGGCATCGAGGCGTAGGGCAGGCGTAGCGCATACAGCGCGTCTTGGAAGCCCATCAGCCCCAAGCCCACCGGGCGATGGCGCAGGTTCGATTCGCGGGCCTTGGGCACCGCGTAGTAGTTGATGTCGATGACGTTATCGAGCATGCGCATAGCGGTGCGGATGGTGCGCTGGAGCTTGTCGTGGTCTAGCTCCTTGCCGTGCGGGCCATCCTTGAGGTGCTGCGCCAAATTGACCGAGCCGAGGTTGCACACGGCGGTTTCGGTGTCGCTGGTGTTCAGGGTGATTTCGGTGTTTTTGGTAATCAAGCCATTGACTGTCCAAGCATGCGTCTCCGAATCCACTGACAAGCAATAGGCATCCTCATTGGGCAAAGGCACCAAGCCGGTAAAGGTGGCATACATCTTTTGGGCATAACCGGGCTTGTCCAAGTTGGACAGATAACGCTGTGCTGCCTCTGAGCCTCGGTGTGCCGCCAAGCCCGTCACGGCTTCGGCAATGCGACAGCCCTGAATCGACGTAATCAACAAACGGTACAGCGGCTTGCTCCAATAGGCTTTGCGCCCGCCTTGGCCGTCAGGCAACAGATGCTCCTCATGGCCGCGCATCTGGTTGATCGACGACTTGACGCCAAAATTGGCCCACAAAATTTGTAGCTCTTGGATCAACTGCAAATCTATTGAGGCCAGCGCAAGCGTTGTCACCTCCGCACTGCTAACGATATTGCCATCGGCCAGATACAGGCCCTTCAGATAGGCTGCCACCGTTTCGCGGTCACCCTGCCATACCAGTTCGGGCACGCGGGTTTTAGTCTCCGCAGTAAAACCATGTTCGGCCAGCAAGCGCCGCAGTGGTGCCGATGACAGGCGCGCCTTGCCTACCTTGGGATCAATGCGGAATACCGGTGTATTGACCGAGGTGGTGCGCAGCACGGTATTGCCATCCAACACTTCATGCACCACCTGGGTGGTGGGTTCGAGCAGCTCAAAATCCTCTTCCCAGACATCGACAAACACACTGTGGTCGCCAAAGGTGCCATCGCCTGCAATCAAGCCCATCAGATAACTCAACTGGGGCTGATGGCGCTGGCCCCACAGCCCTTCGAGTTGTTGGATGAGCAGATGGTCGCCAGCCTCCAGATGCTGGGCCTCCACCCAACCGCGATCTTTCACCCACACTTTGTGGTCGGGCGTGACTTTGTGTTGGTAGCCTTCTTTGGTGTCGATACGCACAATCGGGGCATTGGGACGGGGCAAGAGCATTTCAGAAGCGTCATAGACACCATCCAGCCCCACCACCTTGTTCTTGCCTCCCTGCCGGAACAACTCGCCCACCGTCACCAAGCCTCGGTCAGTCACAACACGCTGGTCAGCCGTCATGCAACACAGGTTAGACGAATGCACCACCCCCGCGTGTTGCTGGGGCGAGCGCACATTACAAGCATCCTTGAAGGTGATCCACGGATGGCCGGTCTCGAACAGCATCGTCAGCATCTTGCGCCACAGATCGGTGGCTGGCAGCACGCGGTGGTGGGGGATGTCGCCCCGGTCGGCCTTGGCTTCGTAGGCCACATAGGCGCGCTCAAACTCAGCACCAAACAACTCATGCAAATCGGGCACGTCGGAGGGCGAGAACAGCGTCCAGCGGCCTTTTTCCATGACACGCTTCATGAACAGGTCTGGAATCCAGTTGGCCGTGTTCATATCGTGGGTGCGACGGCGGTCATCGCCCGTGTTTTTGCGCAACTCCAAGAATTCTTCAATATCGAGGTGCCAAGTCTCTAGGTAAGTGCAGACGGCACCCTTGCGCTTGCCACCGTTGTGCGCCAAACCGGCCACGGTTTGGTAGGAGGCATCCACATCCACCTTCAAATCCACCACCAGCGGCTTAGGCGTGATAGGACGCACAGCCCGCACGCGCGAGAACAATACGCCATCGCGCACCAGCCAATTGCGCTTGGACACCGCCGCACAGCCCAAACGCTGTGCCAGTGCCGGGATGGCCGGAATACGCAAATCAATACTGGTGCTGCTACCAGCAAACACGGCCTGCGAACCATCCGAACGCTGGCCGATGTGGTTGTGCTGGCGGGTACGCTTCTGGCCAGAGACTGGCACGCCCAAGCGCAGCAACTGGTAACGGACGCCGTGGGCCAACGGCTCAGAGGCTGAGGTGAAAGAGAGTTCCTTGCCACGCGAGACACAGCCGTCGGTTTCTAACAAACCTTGCAACAGCGCCAGCGTTTGGGTCGTGGGCAGATGGCTCAGGCGCGGTGCAATGCGCTTGTGGTGGTTGGCATCGTACAGATCGTCATAAGCAAACGGCAGGGTAGGCGCTCCGGCACCAACTATGCGCCCGGTGGTGCCATCACGCAAAGCGCCTTGGCCTGCCGCCCAATGAATCTGCACATAGGTGCTGCCACGGGCTGTTTCCCAGTAATGGAAGCCACGGGCCTCTAGATAACTGCGCACAAAGGCCAAATGCACATCGCGCTGCGGATTGCCCGAAACACCCCACTGCCGCTCATTCTTGGATAGATGACCATCGCCGAGCAAAATGCCATAGAGCCGGGCATCGTCTTCATCGAGGCCCTGCACCGGCACCACTTCCGTCGGAATGGCAAAGCCGATGTAATCGCCAGTCTGCAATTGACCAGAATCTACCCAGCGCGCGGCCACCTTGCCCTTGTCCAACCAAGCCTCGGTGCGGGCATTGGCCTGCCCCAAGGGCACGCCTTGAATCGCCCAGAAGGGGTGGGCATCGGTTACTTCCAGCGGCTCTATGGCGTGTTTGACGTCAATCGCCACCATCGCCTCGTGCTGGTTATAGACCATGCGCTGCGTCACTTCGCGGTATTGGCCGCTGTGGCCCAGCACCAGATCACCGGGATGGACTTCGCGGATCGGGCGTGGCCCGGTGGCGGTATAGACCAAGGTATCGGGAGCAAAGCACTGGTTGACTGCTACCGCCGTATCGTTGACCACCTTCAGGAACGGCACCACGCCCTGCGATTCGCCATTGGTGCCTTGAATATGGCTGCCCAGCGCACGCACGCGCGTCCAGTCGTTGCCCAAGCCACCGGCAAACTTGCTCAGGAGGGCGTTTTCTTTGATGGACTCGTAGATGCCGCCCAGATCGTCGGGCACCGTGGTCAGATAGCAGCTAGACAACTGCGAACGCAGCGTGCCACTGTTGAACAGCGTGGGTGTGCTGCTCATAAAGTCAAAGCGCGACAACACCTCGTAGAACTCGATGGCGCGGGCTTCGCGGTCGCTTTCTTGCAAGGCCAAGCCCATCGCCACGCGCATAAAGAAGGCCTGTGGTAACTCGATGCGCTGCTTGCGCACATGGAGAAAGTAGCGGTCGTACAGGGTTTGCAAGCCCAGATAGTCAAATTGCAAATCGCGTTCGGGCTGCAAGGCAGCAGCCAGCCGGGGCAGATCAAACTTCAGCAACTCCGGGTTGAGCAACTGGTTATCCACCCCTTGCTGGATAAAGCCCGGAAAGTAAGCCACATAAGCGTCGGCCATGCCAGCCAACGCCACCTCACGGCCTAACACTTCGCGGGCCATGGTGTGCAGCAACAGGCGGGCAGTGGCGTAGCTGTAGTCGGGGTTTTGTTCGATCAGCGTGCGTGCGGCCAAAATGCCCGCCTTGTAAACCTCTTCTAGCGGCATCCCGTCATACAGGTTGCGCAGCGTTTCTTGCACGATGGGTTCGGCCCGCACCCCAGCCCCCAAACCGGCACAGGCGTCGGCCATCAGGCCGTGCAGGCGCTGCATGTCCAATGCCACCAGTACGCCCCCATCGAGCACCTGCAATGGTGCGGGAGTGGCATCTGCTTCGGCTTGCGCTGCCGCTGCTGCCTGCTCTTGGGCGCGGCGTTCGCGGTACAGTGCATAGGCTTGGGCCACGGCTTGATGATCGCTGCGCAGCAATTGCAGCTCCACCTGATCGCGTACGTCGTCGATATGGAAGGTGCCACCCTCCGGACGCGAGCGCAGCAGGGCATGCACCACTTTTTCTGTCAAAGAGGCCACCAACTCGCGCAGACTGGCCGATGCCTGGCCTTGGCTTCCCGCCACGGTCAGAAAAGCCTTGGTCACGGCCACGGCAATTTTGGCTGGGGCAAAAGGCACCACATCGCCATTGCGCCGCACAATCTGGTGGCGAGAAAAGTCCAAACCAGCAAAAGCGGACGGCGGGGGAGTATGGGGGGAGGTGGGGATGGGCATAGCGTCCTTGGGTGGGCGATATAAAAGCTATCGGGCACCACTAAACGGGGTGCCCGATACAAAAAAGGGAATAAAAAAATCAGGTGCGAGAGCACCAGACCCACTACCTATAGCGTGTGGGCCAATCTACTTGCACTAGCAGTAGTGTATCCGACCACTG
>JAIESZ010000093.1 GCA_019745615.1 Burkholderiaceae bacterium | reverse complement strand
ATCAGACGCCTTTCTCGATTCAGAAGCAATGAAACCGCGCTAGGGTCAGTGCGGTTCCTTGTGCTTGAGAAGGCCTGGCAGCCGATTGGTTCCGCAGCTTTAACGTTTGGGCGATTCAAAATTGGCGTTGCGCAAAAAGTCGGCGGGCAGTTGCAACGCCGATGCGCCGTGGAAGCGCTGGTGTGCTGCCAGTAATTCATCCAGACGGGGGTCACGCAGCATGACTTGGGGGTGAGAGGCTGGGTTGGTTGGGCTGTTGGCTGCGGTGACGGTGGCAGGTGCTGCTGCCAGTGGTGCTGTTCTGCTAGCAACCTCCGAGGCCGTGCTGGGCACAGCAGTGGCCCATTGCTGGCCTGCTGGGGCTTGGCTGCCGCTCCAAGTGCTCCACGCCAAGGCGGCTACGGTGGCCAGCGAAGCCACTCCGGCCAGCATTTGCCAACGGAACACCGAATCGTTAGCTGCTGCTTTGGGCACGAAGGTCGCAGGCTGGGGTATCTCTGGTAGCTGTGGGGGCGTCGTGGCGGCGGCCACCGGGGGCGGGGGCATGCCATGCAGTGGCTCTTGGGCCAAGCCTTGGCGCAGTCGGGCCAGAAAAGCACCATCATCGTGGGTTTGGCGGGCCAGTTCGGGCGAGCGCAACACATCGCCTATTAGTTGGTACACCTGCCAAGTCTCGCGCCCTTCGTCCGTGGCAGCAAAGTCTAGGGCCGAGGCCCATTCTTCATCTGGCAATTGTCCATCAGCCAGTGCCGAGAGTTGTTCCCGCTGAGTTTGCTGTTTCATCATGATTTTCTCACCTGTCTTGGCCCTGAGCGGGGCCTGCATTAGCTAGAGCCGTTTTTGGCCGCCTACCAGCGTTTACCCGTCTGGTTTTGCAGCAAAGGCCGCACGCGCGAAGAAATAGCCTCGCGCGCCCGAAAGATGCGCGAACGCACCGTGCCAATCGGGCAGTTCATGGCCAAGGCAATTTCGTCATAGCTCAATCCTTCAATTTCGCGCAGGGTCACGGCTTGGCGCAGGTCTTCGGGCAAGGCTTCCATCGCTGCATTGACCGCAGCAGCGATTTCTTGGGCCGCCAGCACGGTTTCCGGGGTTTCGTCAGTGCTTGGTTCATGTCCGGGCCGTGAAGTTTCATCGTTTTCATCGTGAAGTGCCATTGCGCTTTCGTAAATCAACGGATCGCGCTTCAAATCCATCAACGCTTTTTTGGCAGTATTGACGGCAATGCGGTACAGCCAGGTATAAAACTGGGCCTCACCACGAAACTGGGGCAAGGCACGGTAGGCACGGATAAAGGTTTCTTGGGCGATGTCTTCCACCAGATTGGTGTCGCGCACCATGCGCCCGATCAGGCGCTCAATGCGGCGCTGGTATTTAATCACCAGCAACTCATAGGCACGCTGGTCGCCAGCCACCGTTCGCTGAACCAGCGCCAAGTCACTGTCGCCCGCAGGCACATCGGCAGAAGAAAAGGCGGTCATGGTGTGGATGTAGAAGGTGGAGAAGCAGGAGGTGCGTGGAGTGCGCGGCGCAGATCGGCCCATTGCACTGGGGCATGGCGCTGCTCTAGCCAGAACCAGCACACTTGGGTGCGATCATCAGACTGCCAGCGCACCCACAGGCTGTGTTGCCAATCTAGATGGATATGGGCGCTGCCGGGGCCGCTGGCTGTGCCAGAGGAAGGCGTCCAGCTCCAGTGGTAGCCATCCCAGAGCAAGCGGCCTTGGGGCGATTGCCACCAAAACTGGGCTGCTAGCGTGGCACACAGCAGCCACGCAGTGGCGGCTATCGCCACGGTGGTTTGGCCCGCAGGAGCACCCCACAGCCCCCAAGCCCATAAGACGCCCAGACCGGCTGCGGCCACTGCCAGCAGCCACCGGGCTAGCTGGGGGCTGCGGGTAATGGGGTACGCAACCACCGGAGCCGACTGGCTCATGCGCAACCTTGGGTCTGGGTGGGCCGTGGTGCAGGGCAGGCCATGAAGCAGCAGGCCCTGACGTGGTGCTTAGATGCGCCGAAAAACCAGCGAGCCGTTGGTGCCGCCAAAGCCGAAATTGTTTTTGACAGCAATATCGAGCTTGGCATCACGCGCCGTATTGGCGCAATAGTCCAGATCGCACTCAGGGTCGGGGGTGCTGAGGTTGATGGTGGGCGGAATCTTTTGATCGTGCAGTGCCAGCACGGTAAAGATGCTCTCAATGCCACCAGCACCGCCCAACAAGTGGCCGGTCATGGACTTGGTCGAGCTGACCACCATGTTGTGTGCGTGGTTGCCAAAGGCGGCCTTGATGGCGTTGGTCTCGTTGATGTCTCCCAGCGGCGTGGAGGTGCCGTGGGCGTTGAGGTAATCGACCTGATCGGCGTTCATACCGGCATTGCGCAGCGCCGCCAGCATAGCGCGGCGTGGGCCGTCCATGTTGGGGGCTGTCATGTGGCCCGCATCAGCGCTCATGCCAAAGCCGCACAGTTCGGCGTAAATTTTGGCTCCACGGGCTTTGGCGTGTTCGTACTCTTCGAGCACCATGACGCCAGCACCTTCGCCCAGCACAAAGCCATCGCGGTCTTTGTCCCAAGGGCGCGAGGCGCTTTGCGGATCATCGTTGCGGGTAGAGAGGGCGCGCATAGCGGCAAAACCGCCCACGCCCAGCGGCGAGATGGTGGCCTCGGTGCCGCCAGCGACGACGATGTCGGCATCACCGTATTCGATCATGCGGCCACCCTCGCCAATGCAGTGCAGGCCAGTGGTGCAGGCAGTCACTACGGCCAGATTGGGGCCTTTGAAACCAAACCGCATCGACACATGCCCAGCCACCATGTTGATGATGGAGGCGGGCACGAAGAAAGGGGTAATGCGCCGGGGGCCACGACTGGCCAACTCGGCGTGGGTGTTTTCGATCAGCGGCAGGCCGCCTATGCCTGAGCCAATCACGCAAGCAATGCGCGTAGCCAGTTCTTCATCCAAGGCATCGCCGGTGGGCAGCCCGGCGTCTTTGACCGCCTCTGCTGCGGCAGCGATGCCAAAGTGGATGAAGCTGTCCATGGTGCGCGCATCTTTAGCGCTGATATAGGACCCCAGGTCAAACCCTTTGACCTCACCGGCAATTTTGCAGGCGAAGTTCGATATATCGAACTTGGTGATGAGATCAATGCCGGATTTCCCGGCGAGGATGTTGGCCCAGGCATCTTGCACCGTGTTACCCACGGGACTGATGCAACCCAGGCCGGTCACGACAACGCGACGACGGCTCATGCGTTAAAACCTTGTGCTGATCGAAAGGCGCGGTGCGCCGATTAAGCCTTTGGGTGGCCGGTGGCGTAGTCGATGGCGTTTTGCACCGTCGTGATCTTCTCGGCGTCTTCGTCGGGAATCTCAATGCCAAATTCGTCTTCGAGGGCCATTACCAGCTCGACGGTGTCTAGAGAGTCGGCACCCAGATCAGCCACGAAGGCTTTTTCGTTGGTGACTTGGGACTCTTCAACGCCCAATTGCTCGGCAATGATTTTTTTGACGCGTGCTTCAATATCGCTCATGGTTTCCCTCGGGGAGGTTGTGAATGAATTCTCGATTCTAGCTGTATCGGGACGTAAGCCGAAACAGCCTATGGTGGTGATGCAATTGGCTTGATCTTCTGGCAATTACATGTACATGCCGCCATTGACGTGCAACTCTTGTCCAGTGACGTAGCCCGCCTCATTGGAGGCGAGGTAAGCGACGGCATGGGCGATGTCGGCGGGCTTGCCCAAGCAGCCCAACGGAATTTGCGCCGTCAGGGCTTTTTGCTGCGCTTCGGGCAGGCCGGCGGTCATGTCGGTATCAATAAAGCCGGGGGCCACGCAGTTGACGGTGATGTTGCGGCTGCCCAGTTCACGCGCGAGGGCGCGGGTCATGCCTGCCACACCGGCTTTGGCCGCGGCGTAGTTGGCCTGACCGGGGTTGCCAGAGGCACCGACCACGCTGGTGATGCTGATGATGCGGCCAAAGCGCTGCTTCATCATCGGCTTGATGGCGGCGCGGCTGACGCGAAACACGGCCTTGAGGTTGGTATCCAGCACAGCGTCCCAGTCGTCATCTTTCATGCGCATGGCGAGTTGGTCGCGGGTGATGCCCGCGTTGTTCACCAACACTTGCAGGCCACCTTGTTGTTTGACGAGGCTATCGATCAGGGCTTCGACAGCGGGGGCATCATTCACATCCAAGGCAGCGCCCCGGCAGCCGGGGTAGGCGGCCAGTGCCGCGCTGATGCGCTCGGCACCGTCAGCGGTGGTGGCAGTGCCAACGACTTGGTAGCCGCGTGTGGCCAGTTCTTGTGCAATGGCCGCACCAATGCCGCGCGAAGCGCCAGTGACCAGTGCGACGGGGGCTTTTGTGGTGGTTTCGCTCATGCCAATAATTCCTTGGTTTGGGTGAGGGTAGCGGGGTCGTACAGGGCAGCGCCTACCAGTTCGGCATCAATGCGCTTGACCAGTCCGGCCAGCACCTTGCCGGGGCCGCATTC
>JAIESZ010000284.1 GCA_019745615.1 Burkholderiaceae bacterium | reverse complement strand
CCCGCCAGTCGCCACCAGTTCGGCTGAAGTCGTTTTGCCACTCAACCACGCATGGGTGGATGGCAACAAAGTAGGCTACGTCACCACCGACATCTCTGACGCCGCGATGGCGCAGGCTGCTGGGGTGAACTATGTGCCCAGGCTGTCTAAGGCCGCTGCACAGACCGGAAACAACTCCCTGTTGGAGCGGGTGTACAAGTTTCCCAATGGGGAACAAATCACCATCTTCCAATCGGCCCCCCGCCCCACGGGCGCGGCCAACGCCGTCTCAGAATACAGCCCCTTGTGGCGCATGGCCTTGGTGCGCTGGCTTAAACCTGAGCGCGTGCGCGAACTCAAGTCTGAGGCAGAACTGTTATCTGCCGAAGACGCCGGAGAGGTATCCATCCAAGTCACGCAGATCGTGGTCAATTGCCCCGTCGTTCGTGGCGCTGACGGACAAGCGCTTGAAGGCGTGCGCTAGGCGGCCTTGCACCCAGACTCCACCGCAACAAAGGGGAGATGGGACCGTCTGGAGAATTTGAGGTTTTCCTAAAACGACACCGAGTACCCCCATAGGAATAAGCAGCTAACCTGCAGTTGTGAGTAGAAATGTCACAATGGATGGGTTTTCCCTGCCCTTAGGGAATAGAGCCTGCCCGGCGGCCTCCTGCCCTGTTTTTTACTTCTCGCCAGCTATTGCACCATGAGCGCCTTTCTCGAAGAACGTGTGCTGTCTGTCCACCACTGGACGGATCGGCTTTTCAGCTTTACCACCACCCGCGACACCGCGCTGCGGTTCTCTAACGGCCACTTCACCATGATTGGGCTGCGCGTCGATGGCAAGCCGCTGCTGCGCGCCTACTCCATTGCCAGCCCCAATTACGAGGAGCATCTGGAGTTTCTGTCCATCAAGGTCGAAGATGGCCCGCTGACGTCGCGCTTGCAGCATATCCAAGTGGGTGACACCATCATCGTCGGCAAAAAGCCCACCGGCACCCTGCTGATCGACTACCTGCTGCCCGGCAAAAACTTGTACCTGATTGGCACCGGCACCGGCTTGGCCCCTTGGCTGGCCGTGGCCCGCGACCCTGAAACCTACGAGAGGTTTGACAAGGTCGTTGTGGTGCATGGCGTGCGCCAAGTCGAAGAGCTGGCCTACCACGACCTGTTTGAGAAAGAGCTGCCTGAGCACGAGTTTTTGGGCGAGATCGTCAAAGACAAGCTGATCTACTACCCCACCGTGACGCGTGAGCCATTCCGCAACCAAGGCCGCATCACCGATCTCATCAATGATGGCACCTTTCCAGCCAACATCGGCCTGCCTGCGCTCAACCCCGAAACCGACCGCGTCATGTTGTGCGGCAGCCCAGCCATGCTGGCCGATCTGAAAGAGATGATGGAGCAGCGCGGCTTTAAAGAAGGCAACACCACCACGCCGGGCGATTTCGTCATTGAGCGCGCCTTCGTCGAAAAATAAACCCTGCACGCAGCACCAAATTGCAGCACACCAAAACAGTGCATTGCTATGGCTGCTGCGCCATCAACCCTACACTGAAAACGTCTGGACGCTCTCAAGGCTGGTAGCCCCGGCCACCGTGGGGGCGCTGAGGTAGAAAAGCTGGCACGTTCCGTGCTTGATGGTGAGCAACTCTGTTTAACCATCTTCTTGGAGGAACCATGATCCCAGCATCCCTCAAAACCCTCGGCGTCGCTCTGGCCTGCGCACTTCCCCTGCTGGCCAGTGCCCAGCTGACCGGCAACTTGAGCCTGACCACCAATTACAAGTACCGTGGTCAAGACCAAGACACCAGCCGCACTAAGGCCATCAAGCCAGCGCTGCAAGGCGGTTTTGACTATGCTTTTGGTGAAACTGGTTGGTATGTGGGCAACTGGAACTCCAGCGTCGATTGGCTCAACGGCAACTCGCTGGAAGTGGACGTGTACGGCGGCTACAAGTTCAAGGCGGGTGAGATCGATATGGATGTGGGCGCACTGGCCTACCTGTACCCCGGCAACAGCGCAGGCAACACCACAGAACTCTACGGCGCAGCCACCTTTGGCCCGGTCACGGCCAAATACTCGCATACCGTCTCTAGCGACTACTTCGGCTGGGCTGGGGCCAAGACCTCCGGCCATCGTGGCCGCAACACCGGCTACCTGAACGTAGCCTACTCGCAAGAAGTGGCCCCCAGCGTCACCTTGAAGGCAGCCTTGGGCTACACCAACTTTTCTGGCGGAGTCAAGGATGCTACCCCCGGAATCAAAAACTACGTAGATTACAGCGTGGGGGGAGCCTACGAGTTGGACAAGGGTCTGTCGCTGGGAGCCGCCATTGTCGGTGCCAACCAGAAGGCCTTTTTTGGCGATGTGAACAAGGCCCGTTTGCTGGTCACTCTGACCAAAACCCTCTAAGCCTCTAAAGCCTGTAACCCACAGCGGGCGCTGCGGTGCCCCTTTTTCTGGAGGAACTGAACATGAAAATGGTAACTGCCATCATCAAGCCTTTCAAGCTCGACGAGGTGCGCGAGGCACTCTCAGACATCGGCGTGCAAGGTATCACAGTGACCGAAGTCAAGGGCTTTGGCCGACAAAAAGGCCACACCGAGTTGTACCGGGGTGCTGAGTACGTGGTCGATTTTCTGCCCAAGGTCAAGCTCGAGGCAGCGATTGCCGAGGATCTGGTCGAGCGCGTGATTGAGGCCATTGAGACCGCAGCGCGCACCGGCAAAATCGGCGACGGCAAAATTTTTGTCTCGCCCTTGGAGCAAGTGGTGCGCATCCGCACCGGCGAAAACGGCCCCGAAGCCCTCTAGGGCCACCTTTTCCCATAGCGAGAGATTGCCATGAAAAAATTACTTGCCTCCGTTCTGCTGGGTCTGGGTGTGCTGGTCAGTGCGCTGCCCACTGCGGCCCAAACTACGGCAGCCTCCGAGCCTGCGGCTGTGGTGGCTCCTGCCGCCCCCGCAGCGGCAGACCCTGCTGCGGTAGCCCCTGCACCTGCTGCACCGGCAGCCGCAGCGCCTGCACCCGCAGTAGCCGCTGAAGCAGCCCCAGCCGCTGCACCGGCACCCAAACTCGATTCTGGCGACACCGCTTGGATGCTCACCTCTACCTTGTTGGTCATTTTGATGATCATCCCTGGGCTGGCACTGTTTTATGGCGGCTTGGCACGTTCCAAAAACATGCTGTCGGTACTGGCACAGGTGTTTGTGATTTTTGCCCTGATCAGCGTGCTCTGGCCTTTGTATGGCTACACCTTGGCGTTTACTGGTGAGGGTGCGTTCATTGGTGCGCTGGACAAGCTGTTCCTCAAGGGCATTGCCCCGGATACGCTGTCGGGCCTGCTGCCCACCATTCCTGAATTTGTGTTCGTAGCCTTCCAAGGCACCTTTGCCGCCATCACGGTGGCGCTGATCGTCGGTGCTTTTGCCGAGCGTATCAAGTTCTCTGCTGTGCTGATTTTTGCAGTGCTGTGGTTCACTTTGAGCTATGTGCCCGTGGCGCACATGGTTTGGGGTGGTGGTTTCTTGGCCAAAGATGGTGCCTTGGACTTTGCTGGTGGTACCGTGGTGCACATCAACGCTGGTATTGCTGGCTTGATTGGTGCCTACATGGTGGGCAAGCGCATTGGCTACGGCAAAGAAGCCCTGACGCCGCACAGCCTGACCCTGACGATGGTCGGTGCCTCGCTGCTGTGGGTGGGCTGGTTTGGCTTTAACGCTGGTTCTGCCGGTGCTGCCAACGGTGTTGCTGGCTTGGCGTTTATCAACACCGTGCTGGCAACTGGCGCGGCCACCTTGGCTTGGTTGGCTACAGAAGCTCTGCACAAGGGCAAAGCATCCATGTTGGGTGCCGCTTCGGGTGCCGTGGCTGGTTTGGTCTGCATCACCCCCGCTGCTGGTTTTGTCAGCCCGATGGGTTCCATCGCCATGGGCCTGATTATTGGCCCGGTCTGCGTCTGGGGTGTGGGTGGTCTCAAGCGCATGTTGCGTGTCGATGATGCCTTTGACGTCTTTGGCGTGCATGGTTTGGGCGGTATTGTTGGTGCCTTGTTGACAGCCGTGTTTGCCTCGCAAAGTCTGGGCGGTACCGGCGGCTTGACCCCCGACACCTTCTCGATGGGCCACCAACTGTGGGTGCAAACCGAGGGCGTGCTGGTGACCATCGTGTGGTCTGGCGTGGTGTCGTTCATCTCCTACAAGGTTGCTGATGTGTTGGTGGGCTTGCGTGTCTCGGAAGAAGCCGAACGCGAAGGCTTGGACATCACCTCCCACGGCGAAACGGCTTACACCCGGTAAGCCGCCGCCCCTGCCCGGCTGTGGTGTCTGGTGGTGCCACAGCCGGGGGTTCCCTTCTTTGCGATTGACTCCTCTGGCCTGTCATAGGCCACTTCACCCGCCCTTCAAGGCGGGTTTTTTTATGGCTGCGGCACGCACCGCCTGCACCGGCACCTTGGCCGCCGCACAGGCGCAATGGAGTGCCGCATGGCTGACCGGCTCGCC
>JAIESZ010000104.1 GCA_019745615.1 Burkholderiaceae bacterium | reverse complement strand
ACCTTGAGCGGGGGGCGTGTCGATTTTTCTGATTACTTTATCAAGCCCAACTACTCAGCGGATGTGAGTGCGTTGGCGGGCCGCTTGAGTGCCTTTTCTTCGGTGCCCGCAGCGCCGGGGATGCCGCCGCAGATGGCCGATTTGGAGCTGCGTGGCCGCGCCCAAGGCACGGCGTCGCTGGACATTACCGGCCAGCTCAACCCGCTGGCACAACCGTTGGCGCTGGATATTCGCGGCCAAATGCGCGATTTAGAACTACCGCCGCTGTCGCCCTACACCATCAAATATGCGGGGCATGGCATTGAACGCGGCAAGCTGAGTATGGATCTCCACTACCAAGTGCAGCCCAACGGCCAGTTGACGGCTGGCAACAAACTGGTGCTGCACCAGCTCAAGTTTGGCGATCCGGTAGAAGGCGCACCGGCCAGCTTGCCTGTGCGTCTGGCGGTAGCCTTGTTGGCCGACCGCAATGGCGTGATTGATGTCGATTTGCCCATCAGTGGCTCTCTCAATGACCCAGAGTTTCGCTTGGGCGCGGTGATCTTCAAAGTGGTGGGCAATTTGATTGTCAAGGCGGTGACTGCCCCCTTCTCCTTGCTAACGGGATTGTTCAGTGGCGGCAGCGAACTGGGCGTGGTGGCTTTTGCCCCCGGCACAGCGCAGCTCGATGCCACTGCCCGCGAAAGCCTAGACAAGGTGGCTAAAGCCATGCAAGAGCGGCCCGCGTTAAACATGACGGTGGTGGGCCAAGCCAGTGCCACGGCAGAACAAGAGGCTTGGCGGCAAGAGCGCCTACAGCAATTGGTGCTGGCGCATAAGCGCCGCGCAGCAGCGCGGGCGGGCCAAGTTGCCGACAGCATAGGGGCCGTCAGTGCTGAAGAATACCCAGCTTTGCTCAAAGAAGTTTATCGCCGTGCTGACCTGAAAAAAGAACGCAACCTGATTGGCATGACCAAAGATGTGCCGCTGGCGCAGATGGAGGCCGTGCTGCTGGGCAGCATTGCCGTGCCCGACAATGCCATGCGTGAGCTGGCGCTGGCCCGTGCCGTCATGGTGCGCGATTATCTGGCTTCACGCGATTTGCCCCTAGAGCGTTTGTTCCTGGGGGCACCCACTACGGTGCAAGCCGATACCACTTGGAAGCCCCAAGCTGAGTTGAGCTTGGCGGTTCGTTGACCGGATGGCCTAGGTGCTGGGCCAAATCCCGGTCAAAATAGCGCTTTCTTCGGCATGGCCCTGTCTGTGGGGCTGCCGTTTGTCCGCTATTGCTGCCCAAGATGCTTTTTGGGTGGCCGTTTCTCTCACAATCCATGCTTTCTTTTCTTTCACGCAACAAAATGTCTGACGCTCCCGAAAACCATCCGGCCCCTGTTAAAACCCCCGAAGCGCATCCCTTGGATGCCCTGACTGGCGGGGCCTTTTCGGCGGCAACGTCGGGCGAGCGGGCTGCGCGTGTCCGCGAGTGGCTCACCACCCAGCCCAGCCCTGAGCAATTGCAGGAAGTGTTCAAAGAACTCAGTGGCCGTGACAAAGGCGCAGCCAAAGCGGTGCGCGAGCGCATTGACGAGCTGCGCCGCGCTAAAAACCAAGAAGCCATTGCCGCCGAATGGGCCGACAAAGCCAGTGCCCTGCTGGCCGCTGCCAAACTCAACATTGCCGATGCCTTGGCTTGGCAGCGCGATGCCGCCAAGGCTGGTGCGCCACTGTCACGCGAGCCGCTGTCGCTGCTCAAGGTGCAGTTGGCCGAACGCATCAAGGTGATTGA
Organism: Burkholderiaceae bacterium; assembly: GCA_019745615.1. GTDB lineage: Bacteria > Pseudomonadota > Gammaproteobacteria > Burkholderiales > Burkholderiaceae_C > Simplicispira. Next base: position 2,703 of record JAIESZ010000104.1, on the reverse strand, counting down.
AGATTTGCAACACCGCGTACAGGTGCAGCGTGAAGCCGCCGTGTTGCTGGCCCAGCGCATTGAGGTGCTATCGACCAAATCGTGGCGCGATGCCCAAGCAGCGCTTGAAGTGCTGCGCACTGATGTCCAGCATTGGCAAGACCAAGCCCAAGCCCTAACCGGCGATGCCAGTTGGGTGAGCGTGGAGGCGCGCTTCCCGACTCTGCTTGATGCTTCGCGCAGCCAGTTGTTGGTGGTTTGGGAGGCCTTCCAGCCCGCTGTGGCCCAAGCCGTAGCCGCCGCAGAAGATGCTGCCGCTCCCTTGCCTCCCGTGCCTGTGTGGGCCGACGAGCTGCGCGTGGCCCGTGGGTTGCCCAGCGAGGCAGCGGCTGCGGCTACCGCAGAGCGCCCCGCCCGCGTGGTCAAGGCCAAAGTGGCCCCTGAAGTGCTGACCAAGGCTGTGCAAACGGTGCGTGACGCGCTGGCCAAGCTGGAGCAAGAAACCGCCGAAGGACATGGCAAGGCCAGCGTTGGCGCTGCTGCTGCACTGCGCGCCGTACTCAAAGACCACGGCAAGCACATTGATGCTGCCCTAGAGCAGCAGGTGCATACCGCCTTGGTAGCCGCTGGCGAATTGGAAGGCTGGCAGCGCTGGAGCGCCGATCAGGTGCGCGAAGAGCTGGTCGCCAAGGCCGAAGCCTTGCTCAACCGCCCCGAAGGCCAAGCCTTGGGTGGCCGCAAAATTCAAGAAACCCTGCGCCAGTTGCGTGAGCAATGGAAGCAAACCGACCAAGGCGGTGCGCCCAACCATGCGCTGTGGAAAAAATTTGACGAAGCCTGCAATGCTGCCCACAAAGTAGTCGAGGCTTGGCTAGAAAAAATCCGCGCCGAAGCCGCCGAACACAAGGCACAACGCTTGGCGCTGGTCGAAGAACTCAAGGTTTGGGCCGCCAGCGCGTCCGCCTCTGGCGATTGGAAGGCGATTAACCGTGGGCTGTACCAGTTCTCTGACCGCTGGCGCGCCAGCGGCCATGTCGGTGAAAAGCTCTTTGCCGAGTTGCAACCGCTGTGGAAGCAAGCCATTGCCGCTGCCGCCGCACCGCTGGAGGCTGCACAAAAGGCCAGCATCTTGCGCCGCCAAGCCATGATTGAAGAAGCCACCGTGCTGGGCGCAGCCCCTGCCCTGCGCATTGACGCCATCCGTGCTTTGCAGCAACGCTGGCAGGCCGAAGCCCAAGGCGTGCCCTTGGATCGCAAGCAAGAGCAAAAGCTGTGGGATACCTTCCGCAAGCCGATTGACGAAGCGTTCCAACGCAAGACGGCGGAGCGTGAAAAGCACAGCACCGAACTCAGCGCCCGTGACCGTGCCGTGGTCGATGCCGCCAAGGCCCTTGAAGCAGCCAACGCCAGCGGCGATGCCCAGCAAATCCGCCAAGCCATGACGGCCCTCGAAGCCGCCTTGCGTGGTCAGGCCCAAGCCCGTGCGGATGCCGATGCCGCCGCCCAAGCCACCGGCGGCGAAAGCCCCGCTGCCCCGGCAGCAGAAGCCGTTAGTGCAGAAGCTGCGCCAGAGTCTGCTGGTGATGAGGCTGCCGCACAAGACGCCGATGCCACCGCAATGGCTCCAGAAGCCGCACCAGCGGCTCCCAAGGCAGTCAACCGCCCGGTGGTGGCTGTGCGTGGCGATGACCGCCCCGGCATGAAAAAAGACACCCCTGCCGCCCCTATGGGCCGCAACGGCAAACCCGGCGAGCGCCGCGATGCCCGCCCCAGCCGCGATGCGGGCCGTGATGGTGCGCGTCCTGACGCCCGTGGTGGCCGTTTTGCCGACCGTGACCGTGCTCCCGCCTACGAAGATCGTGGCCCGCGTTTGGGCGATGCTGCCTTCCGTGCCCAGCGCGAAGCGATGGAACACGCCCAACAAGCCCTGAAGAAGTTGGCCGCCCAAGCCCACGGCGAGGCCCTTACCCAACTCTTGAGCGCTTGGGAGCAGCGCGACCCAGCCCTGTTGCCTTCGGCACAGGAATTGGGCGGACGTGTGGCTCCTGCGGTGCGTACCGCTTGGACGCAAGCCTTGGGCAAGGGCGCAGCGGGTGATGCCGCCCAATCGCTGCTGCGTTTGGAAATGGCTGCCGAAGTACCGACCCCAGCAGAGCAGTTGTCGGCACGGCGTATGTTGCAATTGCAACTGCTGACGCGCCGCAACGATCCAGCCCCAGCAGAAACTTGGGGCCGTGACGTGGCGGCTGTGTTGGCTAGCGCCAGCGACGCCACCAGCGCCCGCCGCCTGCAAAACGTGCTCAAGGCACTGCTGCGCAAAGCCTAAAACGGTCTTTCTTGCCAAAGGCCCACAGGCATACGCGCCTGTGGGCCTTTTTTTATCGGGAGAGGAATGAGCGCAGGTAAAACGAAACGCAAAAACAAAAAAGCCGCTGCATACAATGCAACGGCTTTTTAAATTTGGTGCCCAGAAGAGGACTCGAACCTCCACGGAGTTACCCGCTAGTACCTGAAACTAGTGCGTCTACCAATTCCGCCATCTGGGCTTTCAGGAAAGAACTAAATTGTAAATTAAAATTCAGAACTTTTTTAAGTTTTCTGAAATTTCCAAGTGAAAAACGCTAAACAGCGGGCTGCTTATCGTTAAACTTGGTGCCCAGGAGAGGACTCGAACCTCCACGGAGTTACCCGCTAGTACCTGAAACTAGTGCGTCTACCAATTCC
>JAIESZ010000114.1 GCA_019745615.1 Burkholderiaceae bacterium | reverse complement strand
GCCTCTAGTGCGCCGTTGGTAATCACGATGTCTTCGGCAGGCACGGCCACGCCTGCGGCCAGATAGCGCAGTGCAATTTGGCGGCGCAGGCCCGCATGGCCAGGGGTGAGGTCGTCCACCGTGCTCCACGGGTCGAGGGTGCGTGCGCTGGTGGCAAGGCACTGGCCTAGGCGTTGCAGTGGGTACAGCAGCGGGCTAGGAAAGGCCGAACCCAGCGGCACCACCTGCCGCGCCATGCTCGATTGCAGCACCTCAAACACCCGCTCGCTCACATCTACGGCAATCGCCTCGTCGCTGGGTTGTGAGGCTTGTTCTGGCTCTGGTGGTGCCCGGCGCAAGCTAGGGTTGACGTAGTAACCGGAGCGCTCGCGTGCTTGCACCAAACCACGCGCCTCTAGCAGGTAATAGGCTTGAAACACCGTGGAGGCACTGACGCCTCGGCTGGTGCAGGTATGGCGCACCGAGGGCAGCCGGTCGCCGGGGCGCAGCAGCCCGCTATGGATAGAGCTAGCGATATCGGCGGCTAGCGCTTCGTAGCGTTTCATGCCTCAAGGGTAAAACGCCAGTACCCGGTAGCCTGCCATGGGCGTGTTGCCGGTGGCAATGCGCACCAGCACGGTAGAGCTCCATTCGGCGTGGGCCGCCAGTGTGGTGCTCGCTCCTAACTCTTGCGGCATGAAAACGCGCCGTAGCACCGGCTGCTCGTTGGCATCGGTGAGGGTTAGCTCTACGGCAGGCATCTCTAGCATCAGGCCAGAGCGGTTTTTGAGCGTCACGGCAAAGTGGTAAACGCCCCCATCGACACGGTTGAACGACGAGCTTTCTACCACCACCGCGCCAATTTGTCGGTACAGGCCCACGGTGCAATCGAGTGGCCCGCACAGCAGTTCTAGCATCGGACGCCAAGATGGTTGCGATGCCGCCAGCCGGTGGCGGTCATGCACCAATACCTGCCCAATCAAGCCCAGCAACAGCAAGATCGCCAACAGGGCCAGTCCTAGGCGCACCAGTGGTTTGCGCCACAGGGCCTTGCGCCGTGCCGCACGCACAAATGAAGGTTCATCGGGGCCGGGGTTGGGGCCGGTGTCGGGGGTATCCGCAGTGGGGGGGGGCGTGGTGTCGGCAGCAGCTGGGGCAGGACGTTTGTTTTTGCTGTTGGGTGCTGGCGCTGCTGCCGTTGCGGGGGCGGTGCTGTTTGGTGCCGGACGCGCTGGGGTGGTGGCCGCCAATGCAGCCGCAGGCAGCGCCGTAGCCGCTGGCGTGTCTTGCGTCCAGTCCAGTGGGCCACTCGGTTCTATGCGTTCATCCAAGGAGAGGCTGGGGGCCAAAGCCGGGGCGGAAAAGACCTCTTTGGCCTTTGGTGTGGGCGTTGGCAATGGGGCCAAGACGGGGGCCAAGTCCAATTCGGGCATCACCGGGCTGGCGTTGGCTTCGGCCTCTGCGGCGCGGGCCAGTTCGGCTTCTGCGGTGGCTTCGGCCTCTAGCTCCAGTGCTGGCTCAGGCCAATCAATATCGGTAGGGATGCTGGCTGCCGGAATCGGGGCTGGCGCTGGCGGCGCGGGGATGGGCGCAGGTGGAGGAGGAGGCGGTGGTGGTGGCGGTACTGGGGCTGTGATTGGTGGTGGGGGCGGTGCTGCCTCAGGCCAGTCCAGATCAATGCTGCTGGCAGCCGGTGCTGCAAAGTCGAGCACCTCCGGTGGCGGCGGAGCCAGCTCTTCGGGGCTGGGGGGGGCCGGGGGCGGCGGCAGGGGTATCTCCCACGGGTCGGCAGGGGATACGGGCCGCGTAGCGCTGGCGGCAGCCAATGGCGCGGGCAAGGCGTCTTGCGCGCTGCTTTGGATGTCTGCCGGGGCCGGGGTTGCCGCTGTCGGCAGGGGTTGTAGATGCTCGGTGGCATCAAACACATGCTCACAATGACCGCAGCGCACCCAGCCCTCGGAAATGCGCAGTTGATCCGGAACCACCTTGAACGAGGTGGCACAAGACGGGCAGCGGGTGATCTGGCTCATCGGCGGTGGTGGGTAGGCTGGCGTGGAGGGAAGTTAGCGTTGTGCGGTCATTAAAATCCAACCCTCTTGGGCATCGGCCACTTGCAGCGGCAGATAGGGGGCGTAGGCTTCTTTGAGCTCGTCGGCTTGGCGCTCTAGGATACCGGCCAGCACCAGATGGCCGCCAGCGGCCACATGGGCGCACAGCAGTGGGGCCAGCACCCGCAGTGGCGTTGCCAAAATGTTGGCTAGCACAGTCTGGTAGCTGCCTTGGGCCAAGTCCGGCAGGCCAGAGTGCATCTGCACGCCATTGGCGTGGGCGTTTTGCTGGCTCGACTCTACGGCGGCGGGGTCAATATCCACCGCATCAATGTCTTGCGCGCCAAACTTGGCCGCGCCAATGGCCAAAATGCCGGAGCCACAGCCGTAGTCCAGCACCCGGCCCAAGCTGCCTTGGGGTTGGCGGGCAATCCAGCGCAGGCACATGCGGGTGGTGGGGTGGGTGCCAGTGCCAAAGGCCAAGCCAGGGTCGAGGCGAATCACGCGCGTGGCTTGCGCTGGTGGCTCATGCCAAGTGGGAACGATCCAAAAATCGGGGGTGATGTCCACTGGGGCAAACTGCGATTGCGTCAGTCGCACCCAATCTTGGTCGGCCAGCGGGCTGATACCCAGCACCGCGCAGCCGTCAAAAAACTCTTGCGCTTGCAACAGATTGCGCGCTTCTTCGGCCAAGGCTTCGGTGGCAAACAGGGCCACAATGCGGCTGCGTTGCCAGCCGTCTTTGGGCGGCGGCATACCGGGTTCGCCAAACAGGGCCTGTTCGGCATCGGTCTGGGCGTCGGCATCCTCCACTGAGACGCTCAGGGCGTCTAGCGCATCGAGGGCATCGCTCAGGGATTCGACCCGGTCTTCCGGGCTCATCAGGCTCAATTCATACATGGCGGGGGGCCTTGTGCACAGCAATGAAAAAAAACAGGCCCGCGCCCGGTGCTTGGCGCAGGCCCCTATCAGGGCAAGAGGCTCAACGCTGGCGCTGTGAGAGCCACTCTTCGAGGTAGTGGATGTTGGTGCCACCGGCCATAAACTTGGCATCGACCATCAGCTCGCGGTGCAGGGCGATGTTGGTGTTAATGCCTTCAATCACCGTCTCGGCCAGGGCAGTACGCATCCGGGCCAAGGCTTGCTCGCGGGTATCGCCATGCGCAATGATTTTGCCAATCATTGAGTCGTAATTCGGCGGCACATAGTAGTTGGTATAGACGTGCGAATCGACCCGCACCCCCGGCCCGCCCGGTGCGTGCCAAGTGGTGATGCGCCCCGGCGAGGGCGTGAACTTGTACGGGTCTTCGGCGTTGATGCGGCACTCAATGGCATGGCCGCGCAACTGGGAGTTGATTTGGCGCTGGGTGAAGGGCAACTTCTCGCCCGCTGCCACCATGATTTGGGTGCGCACAATGTCCACGCCAGTAATCATTTCGGTGACAGGGTGCTCGACCTGCACGCGGGTGTTCATCTCAATAAAGTAGAACTCGCCGTTTTCGTACAAAAATTCAAACGTGCCCGCGCCCCGGTAGCCAATTTTTTTGCAGGCGGCCACGCAGCGGTCACCAATGCGGTCAATCAGGCGGCGCGAAATATCGGGGGCCGGTGCCTCTTCAATCACCTTTTGGTGGCGGCGCTGCATGGAGCAGTCGCGCTCGCCCAGATAGACAGCATTGCGGTGCTTGTCGGCCAGCACTTGGATTTCAATGTGGCGTGGGTTTTGCAGAAACTTTTCCATATAGACCGCCGGATTGCCAAAGGCAGCCGCAGCTTCGGCCTTGGTCATCTGCACGGCATTGACCAGCGCTGCCTCGGTATGCACCACGCGCATCCCACGGCCACCGCCACCGCCAGCGGCTTTGATAATCACCGGATAGCCCACCGCCTTGGCAATGCGCTTGATTTGCACCGGATCGTCGGGCAACTCGCCCTCAGAGCCGGGCACGCAGGGCACACCAGCGCGGATCATGGCCTGCTTGGCCGAGACCTTATCGCCCATGGTGCGGATGTTCTCTGGCGTGGGGCCAATAAACTGGAAGCCGCTTTTTTCTACCCGCTCGGCAAAATCAGCGTTCTCGGACAAGAAGCCATAACCGGGGTGAATGGCCTCGGCATCGGTCACTTCTGCCGCCGAGATGATGGCGGGCATGTTGAGGTAACTCAGCGGCGAGGGGGCTGGGCCGATGCAGACGGCCTCTTCGGCCAGCTTGACGTATTTGGCGTCGCGGTCGGCTTCAGAATAGACCATCACCGCCTTGACGCCCAGCTCTTGGCAGGCGCGCTGGATGCGCAGAGCGATTTCGCCGCGATTAGCGATCAGAATCTTTTTAAACATGGGGGTTTTTGCCGCAGATGGCTCGAAGGGGGAGAGCATCGCTGCCTTATTCGATCACAAACAGGGGTTGGCCGTACTCTA
>JAIESZ010000177.1 GCA_019745615.1 Burkholderiaceae bacterium | reverse complement strand
GAGGGTCTGGGCCTGCTAAACGAGGCATTCGAGCGCACCTTATCCTACCTGAAAGAGCGGGTACAGTTTGAGGTGCCGATTGGCTCCTTCCAAGCCTTGCAGCACCGCATGGCACGCCTCTACATTGAGTTGGAAATGTTAAAGAGCTGTGTGTACGCCGCGCTGGCAGCTATCGACGCAGGTGATCCCGGTCTAGCGTTGTTAGCCAGCTTGGCCAAGGCCAGAGTCTCCGACCTGTGTGAAAAAGTCACGAACGAGGCTATCCAGTTGCATGGCGGCATTGGCGTCACCGATGAGTTTGATCTGGGCCTGATCGTCAAGCGCGCACGGGTGCTCCAGCACAGTTTGGGCGACGGGGTGTTTCACCGCGACCGTTATGCTCGCCTCCAAGGATTTTGAACATGAACGCTGCTGCCTCTTCCACCCCCACCGACGAGCAAGACCTTTTGGCGCTGGCCGCCCGCTGCCGCAGCCAACTCACAGCCCCCGGAGCGCCCTTTGAAGTGGTGGAGCTGGACGTCCACGGCCAGACCCTGCCCGCCTACCGCCATGCACTGCCGACGCTGGTAGCACTGATTGATGCTGGCCGCACCCACGCAGCGCGCGAGTTTATGGTCTATGAAAACGACCGCTGGACGTTCGAGCGCTTCTACCAAGCCGTCGATGCGTTGGCTGGGCGCTTGCAAACCGAGTATGGCGTTGCCCCTGGCGACCGCATCGCTATTGCCATGCGCAACCGCCCCGAATGGGCTGTGGCGTTTGGGGCAGCCGCCCTGCTGGGTGGTGTACCCGCACCGCTCAACAGCTTTGGCCTGCACGATGAGTTACTGGCGGGCCTGCGCGACGTGCAACCGCGCTGGATCCTGTGCGATGCCGAACGTTTTTCACATATCAAAGACGATCTGGCTGCGTTGAACTGCTGTGCTGCGGTGGTCGATGGCGCGCCCGGTCAGGGCCATGCCGATTGGGCCGCACTGACTGCGCCCGGCGCACCGGCTGTGCAACCCCCCGTGCTGACCCCCGACGACGATGCACTGATCTTGTTTACTTCCGGAGCCAGCAGCCAAGCCAAAGGCGTGCTGTCGACCCAGCGTGCGGTGTGCCAAGCACTGCACAACATTGATTACATCGGTGCCATGTCCGCCATGACATCACCGGCGATGGTGGCAGCCATCATGGCGCGTGGGCTGCAGCCCACCACGCTCACAGCGGTGCCACTGTTCCACGTCAGTGGCCTGCACGCGCAATTGCTGGCATCGCTGCGCCACGGTCGCAGGCTGGTATTCATGCGGCGCTGGAACCCGGCGCAAGCGTTGCAGCTCATCCAAACCGAAAAAATCACCCAGTTCAATGGCGCACCCTCTATGGTGATGCAGTTGCTGGCCGAGCCAGGCTTTGACGACCCCACCATCACCGGCAGTCTGGGCGGTGTAGGCTTTGGCGGTGCAGGTTTACCCCAACGCCTGATCGATGACGTGCTGGGCCGACGCGGTGACTCCATGTCGGGCATCGGCTTTGGCTTGACCGAAACCAACGGTGTGGGCGCAGCGGCGTCAGGCCGGTTGTTCCAGTTGCGGCCACACGCCTCAGGTCTAATTTCACCCATCATCGAGTTGCGCGTGGCAGAGTTTGACGGCACCCCCTTGCCCACAGGCGAGTCGGGCGAGCTGTGGCTGCGCGGCATTACCGTGATGAAGGAATACTGCGCCCAGCCCGACGCTACCGCCCGCGCGCTGGACGGCGGCTGGTTTCGCTCCGGCGATATCGGCATAGTGGATGCGGACGGTTTCGTGCGCGTGGTCGATCGCATCAAAGACGTGATTAACCGCGCAGGCGAAAAAATCGCTGCCGCTGAAATCGAATCTTGCTTGCTGCAACACCCAGCGTTGATCGAGGCAGCCGTGTTTGCCCAGCCCGATGAGCAAACTGGCGAAGCCGTGGTGGCTGTGGTGGTGCTGGCACCCGGCCACGTACTGAGCGCCTCAGAAGTGACTGCGTATGTGGCCACGCGTTTGGCCGCTTACAAGGTGCCCCAGCGAGTGCATGTGCGCCACGACAGCCTGCCGCGCAACCCGGCGGGAAAAATGCTCAAAACCATGCTCAAACGCGAGTACGCCAACACTTGAGCGCAACGCGCACTCCCTGTGGCTTGTCACACAGGGAGACGTGGAGCTCTGAAGACCATACCCCTCCGCTCTAGGGTTGGTGGATGGGGCTGCAAATATGCAGAAAACGCACAGTTGTTGCAGCGCTAGCCACTCTTTTATCAATAGCCATTGAATCCCACGGCCCTGCGTTGCAGGGCCGGCTTTGACGCACCTGCACGGTGCTGACACCGGGTCGCTCCCTAGTCTTATCAGACGATGGAGAGAACACAGCGGGGCTGAACAATTCCCCCCGGAATGATCGGGGAAACAGGTTCCAACCCGCTCGCCACAGACCACCACCACGCACTGTGTAGCCACACGGATGGCCACCCTTTTGAAAAAGATGCAAGGAGACTTTAATGAAAGCAACAATGACCGCCATTCCCCTGGCCGTAGGCCTGCTGATGGCAGGTGCTGCGCTGGCCAAGGTGCCCGCCGCTGAAGCCGATAAGCTGGGCAAGGAGCTGACCTGCGTTGGTGCAGAAAAAGCGGGTAGCAAAGACGGCGTGCCCGAATTCAGCGGCAAATGGCTGGGTACGCCACAGGGCTTGCAGTACACCCCCCATGTCGGCCAGCACCCAGTAGACCCGTATCCCAACGAGAAACCCGTGCTCACGATCACGGCAGAAAACCAAGCGCAGTACGCAGCCAAGCTGTCGGATGGACAAAAAGCCCTGTTTGCCAAGTTCCCCAAGACCTTCCGCATGGACATCTACCCGGGGCACCGCGATTTTCGCTATCCCGACTCCGTCTGTGAATCGGCCAAAAAGAACGCCCTCCATGCGGAAATTGCCGACGGGGGCCTGAGCATCAAAAACGCCGTCAAGGGTGCCATGCCGTTCCCGATCCCGAAGAACGGCCATGAAGCTTTGATGAATAACATGTTTCCCAGCCGGGCCTTCAATGAAGACAAGGTGGCAGATATTGCCAACGTGCTCTCCGATGGCTCCATTTCGTGGGGCCGCCAACGCAACACCAATCTGGATCATGGCAATCTGCCCGACGCCATCGGCAAGCCACTGGAAGGGTTGATGGCCAACAGCGTGAATGCAACGCTGCTGCCCGAGCGCGAAAAGGGCAGCGTCAGCGTGTCCTCTGAGCCGGTCAACTTTGCCAAGGACAAGCGTCTGGCTTGGAACTACGATCCGGGCACGCGCCGCGTGCGCCAACTGCCCGAATACGGCTTTGACCAGCCTCTTGGTGGCAGTGGCGGCAAGATGACCATCGACTCTGACCGCCTGTTCAACGGCTCGCCCGAGCGCTACAACTGGAAACTGTTGGGTAAGCGCGAGATGTACATCCCCGCCAACGGCTACAAGTTGCACGGCAAAACCGTGAAGTACGCCGATCTGGTCAAACCCGGCGTGCCCAACCCCGAGTACATCCGTTGGGAACTGCGCCGTGTCTGGGCAGTGGAAGGCTCACTCAAAGACAACTATCGCCACTTGTACGGCAAGCGCGTGCTGTTTCTGGACGAAGACACTGGCCATGCTGTGATGTCTGACCTGTACGACGCACGTGGTTCACTGTGGCAGTACGCCTACATCAACTACTACTACGCCTTTGATACCAACGCTTGGCAAGCTGGTAATGCGTTTTTCTTTGACCTCAATTCGGGCGGCTACGTGGCCTACAACCTGTTTCAGGAGCGCCCCATCGGCCCGGTGCTGAACAAGGGAAATCTCAAGCCCTCGATGTTCAGCCCCGAAGCTGCCCGCAACCTAGGTAACTGAGCACCACCCAGCCATTCAGAGGTCACAAGAAGGATTTCCCCATGTACAAAGTACCTTTCAAAAAGATGACGCCCATTGCCTTGGCCACAGCTTTGCTGTGCGGGGCGGGTGCGGCCAGCGCTGGCGAGCCTATCGAATTCGGTGACGGCTATAAGTTCGATTGGCGCGTCAACACCAACTACACGCTGTCTCAGCGCGTCAAAGGCCAAGACCCGTTGCTGGCAGGAAACGCTACGGGCAACGATGGCAACAACAACTTCAACAAGCATGCCCTGACGGCCAACCGCTTCTCAGCACTGTTTGAGGGCAAGTTGTCTAAGGGGGAGAGCGGTTTTGTTCTTTCGGGTAGCACGTTCTATGACGATGTGTACCACCGTGACAATGACAACACCGGCAACAAAATCAGCAAGTCTGGGGCGGCCAACGAGTTCACTGCCGAAGCACAGCGCTTTCATGGGGGCTACAGCCGCATTCTGGATGCCTATGCTTACACCTCGTTTGATTTTGGCGACTCCAGCCGGGCCACCATCCGCATCGGACGCCAAGCAGTCAAC
>JAIESZ010000233.1 GCA_019745615.1 Burkholderiaceae bacterium | reverse complement strand
AGCCAACAATTGCCAGATGCCAGTCTGCGCCGACGTGCATGGCGGCATTTAGCCGCGTTGGCCGAACGGCGCGGTGATGTTGCAGCAGCCACCCAAGCATGGAAACAAGCAGCCCAAGCCGAATAACACCCAACGCCCCCAAGCATGGCAGAGCCGAGGCCACAGTGAGATCGCTTTGCTACGGGCAAGAAAAAAACAATAATGCAGCGTAGTTCGATAGCCACTGCTGCCACGGAGTGTTTTCATGTTGTCCCGCTTTTGTAAAATATTCTTAGCCACTGCGCTGTTGTTGGGTTTGCTGGCCTGTAAAGATGCCAACGAGCTGCAACTGAGCAGCGTCACCACAACACCAGCGCCCGCTGCACCCGCCAAGCCCGCGCCAGACGACAAGAAAAAAACCATCGCCTTGGTGATGAAAACCCTGACCAACCCTTTTTTCATTGCGATGGAACAGGGCGCACGCCGGGCTGAACGCCAACTGGGCGTGCAATTGCAAGTCAAAGTAGCAGCGCAAGAGACCTCTATCGAGCAGCAAATCCAAATTGTGGATGACCTGATCAGCGCCAAGGTAGATGCCATCGTCATTGCGCCGGGCGACTCGCAACGTTTGGTGCCGGTACTCAAAAGGGCCGCTGATGCCGGTATCAAACTGGTCAATCTAGACAACCGCCTAGACCCGCAAACGGTAGCGCAAGCCGGGCTGCCTCCTATCCCGTTTTTGAGTGTAGACAACGAAAAGGCTGCCTATGCAGCGGCGCAGTGGCTGGCCAAAGAGGCCCGTCCCGGCACCCAAGCCATCGTGCTAGAAGGTATTCGCAGTGCCGACAACGCCCGCCAGCGCCAGCAAGGGGCCAAGCGTGCTTTAGCCGACAACCCCGCAGTGCAACTGGTGGCCAGTGAGAGCGCACACTGGAAAATCGACGAGGGCTACAGCATGACACGCGACCTGCTCACCCGCCACCCCCGCGTGCAACTGATTTATGCGGCCAACGACATGATGGCACTGGGCGCAATCCAATACTTGCAAGAAAAAGGACGTAGCGATGTCAAGGTAGGCGGCTACGATGCCATTGATGATGCCGTAGCCGAAGTGCGCAAGGGCCGCCTGAGTGTTACCGTCGATCAGCAGGCCGCCGAGCAAGGCTTTCAAGGGATGCTGCTGGCGCAGCGCTTGCTGGCCGGAGACAAGGTGCCCTTGGTCACGCTGGTCGATGTGCAACTGGTCACGGCCTCGACCTCTAGCCAGCCTTAAGCCGTGCGCTGGAACAACACCATCACCACCCGGTTGGTAGCGTATTTGCTGCTCACCGGCATTGTGCCCTTACTGCTGTTTGGTGTGGGTGCCTTTTATGTAGCGCGTGGCATGGTGCTAGAGCAAACCACCGCCAACAACCAACGTACCCTGCAAGAGGCGCAGCAGTTGCTCACGCTCTACAGTGAGCAGCTAGAAGACTTGGCCAGCAACATCGCTGGCAACGAGGCCATCGCACGTGCCCTCTACGAGCTAGACCGCGCCACTGAAGACAGCTATAGCCGCCTGAACACCCGCGCCCAAATTGGCTATATCCTCAACCATTTTTTACGCACCAGAGGGCTGATATCGCTAGATGTGCTGTCCTTGCAAGGGCGGCACTTTCATGTGGGTGCCACGCTAGACGCCCAAGACGTACCCACAAACACCGTGCGCCAGCTAGTGCAAGAGGCCCAAGCCTCAGGCCGGGGCACCTACTGGCGCGGCATGGATGATGGGGCCAACCTTGGACTAGCCCCCAACAAGGTCTACACCCTGACCCACCCCATCAGCCATTACGATGAAAAAGCCGGGGTACATTCTGTGGTCGGTGTGCTGGTCATCAGCATCAACGATGCGATTTTTCAAAAACACCACGAGCTAGATGCCTCTGGTCACGGGCTGGCGCGGCTGATGGTGACGGATCGCAGCGGCCATTTTGTCCACCACCCCGACCAGCGCTATTTTGGTCAGCCGGTGGCTCCCGCCTTGTTACGCATGCTCCAACAAGGCAAACCCGACCGAAGTTTGGTGCTCGATGGGCAGCAAGTATGGTTCTCTGCCGTGCCCTTGGCCAAAATGGGGGGCTATTTGGTGCTCACCTCGCCCTTGGCGCAGCAAACAACGCAAGTGCTACGCTTGGCCTTGCTGGCGCTGGCCTTGCTGCTGGTCTGCTTGGCCGTGATGGCGGTTTTGGTACACCGCCATGCCCGGCAGGTGGTAGCACCGCTGCGCGCCGTGGCCCAACGCTTTCAGCGCCTGAGCCAAGCACCGCAAGCAGCCCATGCGCCCTTGCCCATGCCCCCTGAACGCGATGAGATTGCCGACTTGGTAACGGGCTTTAATGCCTACTTGCACACCGTGCAGCAGCAGCAACATGCAGCCGAAGTCTTGCGCTGTACCCAACAAGAACTGCTAGAGCAGGCCCAGACCCTGCGCACCGCCATTGAGGCCATCGACGAGGCTTTTGTGCTGTTCGATGAAAACGACCGCCTGGTGTTTTGCAATGAGAAGTACCGCACCCTCATTCCGGCCCATGATCTGCTGGACTTGCACGGCAAGACCTTTGAAGAGCTGCTGCGCATCCGTATCCGGGCGGGCAACTATGCCGACCTCACCCATGCCTCCATGCCAGAGCAAGATGCTTGGGTACAGCAGCGCATGCTCATCCACCGCGAAGGCCAACAGACGATAGAGCAAAAACTACACGATGGCCGCTGGCTGCGCATTGTGGATCGTAAAACGCCTACGGGTTACACGGTGGGCTTTCGGGTAGACATTACCCGCCTCAAGCAGATGCAAGAAGCTGCCGAAGCCGCCAACCGCGCCAAGAGCGATTTTTTGGCCAACATGAGCCACGAAATCCGCACCCCCATGAACGCCATCATCGGCATGACCGCTTTGGTGCTTGACTCTCCCCTGACACCACGCCAGCGCGACTACTTGGGCAAGGCCCACACCTCGGCCAAGGCGCTGCTCCAATTGCTCAATGACATTCTGGACTACTCCAAAATTGAGGCGGGCCGCATGGAGTTAGAACAAGAGCCCTTTGAACTGGCGGCCCTAGTGCAACAGGTACACGACCTGTTTGCGCACCAACTAGAGGCCAAGCAGCTCCAATGGCAGCAAGATATTGATCCCCATTTGCCCCGCTATCTGGTGGGAGACGCCATGCGCTTGGGCCAGATTTTGAGCAATTTGGTCAGCAACGCTATCAAGTTTACCCCGCACGGAGGGGTACAGTTGTCTCTGTCATGGCAGGCAGAAACAGCCCATACTGTCACGCTGCAAGGCAGGGTGTCTGACACCGGCATTGGCATGACACCTGAGCAGGTGCAGCGGCTGTTTGCGGCCTTTACCCAAGCTGACAGCTCGATCACACGCAAGTATGGTGGCACGGGGCTAGGACTGTCTATCGTGCGGCAACTGACCCAACTCATGGGTGGCAGCGTACAAGTGCAAAGCACAGCAGACCAAGGCAGCGTGTTCTGTTTTCAGGTCACGCTGGCGCGCGCCAGCGAGGAGCTGACACCCACTCAGACCACAGTTTGGCCTCACGCAGACGCCGAGCGGCTCCCTACCGCGATAGCCGAGGCGACTGCGCCTGAAAACACCAGCCCCCCGTTGGAGTTTTGCCCAGCCACGGCGGCTCGCATCAATTACCCCCAACTGCATCAGCTATTGGCCGAGCTAGAACCCCTGCTACAAGCCAACCGATTGGCAGCCAAACGCACCAGCGAAGAGATCGAGCTATTGCTGCAAGGCAGTGCGCTGGCCACAGCGTTTGCGCCAGTGAGCAACGCTGTGCGCCGCTTGCAATTTAAGCCAGCGCTCGAAGCCCTGCTCACCTTTGCCTCCACCCTGCCCGCCAGCACGGCACAATAAACACAAAAGAAAGAGACTGTTTCATGCTGCCCCCACGCCCCCAAGTCTTGATCGTGGACGACCAACCAGAAAACATCGAAGTTCTGGGTGAAACGCTGGCCGACATCTGCGACATCGGTTTTGCCCTGTCTGGGCAAGAAGGGCTGGCCCAAATACACGACGACCTGCCTGACCTGATTTTGCTCGACGTGATGATGCCCGACATGAACGGCTACGAAGTGCTGGCGCACTTGCGCAACAACCCGCGCACCCGCGATGTGCCGGTGATTTTTGTAACCGCCCGCATCGATCCGGACAGCGAAACACAGGGCATCGAGGCGGGGGCCGTAGACTTTATCCACAAGCCCATCAACCCACAGGTGGTCAAAACACGGGTATCGGCACACCTAGAACGCGCACAACAACGCGCCGCACTGGCCGAACTGAACCGCCAGCTAGAGCAATCGCTGGCCGACATCAAAGCCGCACAAAACAAGCTGCAAGTGCTGTCTACCGCCATTGAGCAATCGCCCTTGACGGTGATGGTGACTGACACCC
>JAIESZ010000019.1 GCA_019745615.1 Burkholderiaceae bacterium | reverse complement strand
CTGCAAACCTTCTTTTTGAATATGTTTTTTGGCGGCAAGCTCAAGGGGATGCCGCCCAAGGTGGTGAGCGACCGGGGCGACCATATCGTGATTCGCCCACTGGCCCATGTGGCCGAGGCGGACTTGGCACGCTGGGCGCAGTTGCGCGCCTTTCCGATTATTCCGTGTACGCTGTGCGGCAGCCAAGAGAACCTACAACGCCAACAAATCGGCCAGATGCTGCGCGACTGGCAAATCCAGTATCCGGGCCGCATCGAGAACATGGCAGTGGCGCTGCAAAACTTGGTGCCCTCGCACTTCATGGACAACCGGCATTTTGATTTCAAGGCGCTGCAAGCCACCGGCGTGGCCGACCCAGCGGGCGACAAAGCCTTTGACCCAGAAGAGTTTCCGGCTTTTGTGCCCAGTGCTTTGGCGGGGGTGCCTGTGGTGCCGCAGTAAGCGGCAGTTGCAAGCTGTCCACTTGAGTACCGGGTTAGCACCAGTGTCCACGAGAAAATAATTCGAGCGTGGCCCCTTTATTTTGGGCACTGTGAACAGCTCCGGAGAGAAGCCCAATAAACTCCACATCGGTTACACAATCTTACTTAGCTTGAGGTCAGTGATTCCAACCGGATCCGAGTGATTGCGAAGCTGCCGCAGAGCCTGCCGTCCGCCATTTACGAGCTGCTCGTCAACCACGCCAACACAACCATGCTGTATCCGAAAATCTCCCAAAACGAGCAGTAGCTCAGCCACGTTCACCCCGGAAAATGCCATGACCCCACTCCTGCCTTCGCTGCTTGCGGCATTGATTTTCCCTCTTGCGGTGGGTGTTGCCGCCGAAGAAAAAACGGACACCCTGCGCAAAATTGCCGACAGTGGTGTCATGGTGCTGGGCTACCATGAGTCCACCATTCCGTTTACCTATGTGTCGCCCGAGGGCAAGCCGCAAGGTTATTCGTATGATTTCGCGCTCAAAATCGCTGAGGCCGTCAAGCGAGAGCTCAAACTCCCCGCGCTGCAAATCAAACATGTGCCGTTCACGGTGCAAAGCCGTTTCTCGCTGGTTCAGAACGGCACCTCAGACCTGTCCTGCGGGGCCACCACCCACACCACCGAGCGCGAAAAGCAGGCAGCTTTCTCCAACACCATTTTTGTCGCGGGCTCACGTTTGATGACGCGCAAAGACTCTGGCATCAAAGACTTTACCGATCTGGGTGGCAAAACCGTCACCACCTTTGCCGGTTCCACCTCCGACAAAATACTGCGCAAACGCAATACCGAGCAGGCCGCCCGCATCCACATCGCCTCCACCTTTGACCGGGGTGCAACGCCGCTGTCGGTGCTGCAAGCCGGGCAAGCCGATGCCTACATGATGGACGACGTGCTGCTGTACGCCACCATCAGCGAGACCTGGCGTCCCGAGCAGTGGGTAGTCACTGGCAAGCCGCAGTCGTTTGAGGCCTATGGCTGCATCTTGCCGCGCAACGACCCGGCCTACAAAAAGGTGGTCGATCAGGAAATTGCCCGCCTGATGAAATCCGGCGAAGCCGAGGCCATTTACCGCAAATGGCTGCAGTCACCGATCCCGCCCAAGGGGGCCAACCTCGGTGTTCCGATGAGTGAGGCGATGTTGGAGCTATTCAAGAACCCGAACGACAAACCTTTTGACTGAGAGCGGGCCAGCTTGCGCACCTGTTCTCATGGCCAAAAAATTTACGCTGTCTGAAAAATACGCGCTGATCTTCAGCGTGTTGATTGGCGGCTCGCTACTGTTCGGCGGGCTGCTGGAAATCTATTTTTCGTACCAGGCCAACCAGAAGGTGCTGGTGGACTTGCAGCATGAAAAGGCCGAGGCTGCCGCTGCGCGGATTGGCCAGTATTTGTTTGATATTGAGCAAAAGCTGAGTTTGACGGCGGTGCCACGGCCGGGCGTACCTGCGCTGGAGGTGCGCAGTGCCGAGCTCCAGCTGCTGCGGCGCACCGGGGCCATTCGGGAGATTGCACTGCTTGACGCTCAGGGCCAAGAGGTTTTGCGGGTGTCGCGGCGCGCCGCTGACGTGGTGCGCAGTGGCCGCGACTTCGCAGGCACCGAGTTCTTCAAGCGTGCCAAATCAGGGCGTCCATACCGCAGTGGCATCACCTTTCACGATGGTATGCCGAGCATGACCTTGGCGATGGCGGTTGGCCCCGAAGAGGCCGGCATCACGGTGGCCGAAATCGACCTTGAATTCTTGCTCGATGGCATTTCGCGCATCAAGGTGGGGGCCGCTGGCCACGCCTACGCGGTGGATGCACGGGGCATTTTGATTGCACATCCCGATCTTGGGCTGGTGCTCAAGCAAACCAGCCTAGCGGGGTTGCCGCAAGTGCAAACGGCCATCCAGGGCGCGACCCATGATGACCATACGTTTGTGGGCGCACATGACCTGCGGGGCGAACCGGTGTTAACCGCCTTTGGCGCTATCCCGCAACTGGGCTGGTTTGTCTTTGTGGAGGAGCCACTGGCCGAAGCCTACCGACCCTTGCTGTCTCAGGTTTGGCGCAGCACGGCGCTGGCGCTGGCGGGTATGGTGTTTACCGTGCTGATCAGTTTGGTGCTGGTGCGCCGCATGCTCCAGCCGATCCACGCCTTGCGCAGCGGGGCGGCCCTGATCGGTCGCGGTGCGCTCGACCACCGCATCGTGGTGGATTCGGGTGATGAGATTGAAGAACTGGCTAACAGCTTTAACCGCATGGCCGAGCAGTTGCAAAACTCTTACGCCACACTAGAGCACAAGGTGGCCGAGCGCACCCGTGAACTTGAAGCCTCCAACCTGCAGCTGGCCGCGCTGAGCACCACCGACGCCTTGACCGGCATTGCCAACCGGCGTCGCTTTGACGCGGTGCTGGCCACCGAATGGAGCCGCGCCACCCGCACCGGCCAGCCGCTGGCGCTGGGCTTGATGGACATTGACTGGTTCAAGCAATTCAACGACCACTACGGGCATCAGGCCGGTGACGACTGCCTGCGCGAAGTGGCCCGAGTGTTGGCCGCCACCGTCTGCCGCAGCGGTGATCTGGTGGCGCGTTATGGCGGTGAGGAATTCATTTTTATTGCGCCAGACACCAGCGCCGAGGCGGCCTTGCAAATGGCCCAACGTGTGGGTGAGGCCTTGTCGGCGCTGGCCCTGCCACATGCCGCGTCTGAGTCGGGTCACATCACCGTCAGCTTCGGCGTGGCCTCCATCGTGCCCGGCACTGACAACTCAGCCGAAGCCCTGCTCAAGGCCGCCGACCAAGCCATGTACCGGGCCAAGAAGCTGGGGCGCAACCAAGCGGTGCTGGCTTGACGGATCAGGCGGCTTGTGCAGGTCGGCCATCGCTCCGGGGTTGCGCTAAATGGTACGTTTCGTCAAACTCGGAAGTGACCGAAGCGTGCTGTTCAGGGCTGGTTGCGCGAAGATGTCTAACGAATAAGGTAAGCGGCAGCTGAAAACTATCCGCTTGAGCACCAAGGTAGCATTACCGCCCAAGCACAAAAATAACTCGACCCTGGCCCCTTTATTCCCCTTTATTCCTTCTGCAAAACTTGGTGCCTTCGCACTTTATGGACAATCGGCATTTTGATTTCAAGGCGCTGCAAGCCGCCGGCGTGGCCGACCCAGCGGGTGACAAAGCCTTTGACTAGGAAGAGTTTCCGGCCTTTGCGCCCAGTGCTTTGGCGGGGGTGCCGCAGTAAGCGACAGCAGGGCGCTTTCCGCTCAATGGAGGGGTTAGGCAAGCACCTCTTCCGCCGCCGCACGGGCGTGAATGGCCGTGGTGTCAAACAGCGGACATCCCGTATCTCGTTGACTCACCAACAGCGAAATCTCTGTGCAGCCAAGAATGATCGCTTCCGCGCCTTGTGACGCCAAGCCCGCTATCACCCTTTGAAAATAATTCGAGCCTGGTCCCTTTATTTCTTCTTTGTTTCTTTAATTTAATCGGCCCATTCTTTCCTTATAAAATCTTCGATTTCTTGGGTTCGATTTTTTACCATTGCTTCATTCCATTTTTTTGATTTATCAATTAACTTTCCAGCCCTGATTGTTCCAGTTAAACCACATTGCTGATAAGTTAAAGATTTTTCAACTGGATCTTTATCCTTGAGTGAAGAATTGACACCGGGTGCCAACATAACTAAGTTGCCGAGGGCGTGGATATAAGATACACTAGAGCTTTGAGGTTTGATATGCTCAATAGATTTTGATGGTTCCTCAGACCATATTTTTAACCACTGGCTCCCATTGATTTTTTGATTTTCTTGTTTGCATAAATTTTCTTCGTAACGATATAAAATGTATCGAAGTTGATCTGCCCAGTTAGAGTAACAATCGCTCCAGTCAATTTTTTCTAGTACGTCATTAATTGAATATTTCTTAGATATTTCGTCTAGCCCTGAAAGAAT
>JAIESZ010000199.1 GCA_019745615.1 Burkholderiaceae bacterium | reverse complement strand
TTTGGCCTAGGCTGGCTGGGGGCTTTTGCTATCGGTGGTGTGCTTATCAGTTTGCTGGGGGCGCTGCTGGCCGGGCTGGGCCTGTTCAGCGCTGGGGCGATGGCGGGCCTGATGGTGGCGATGGCCATGATGATGGCCGCCATGTTCTTTAGCTCCATCGTCTTTACCTTCCGCGATTGCTTTGAGCCACCCCAAGCTGCGGACGTCGATTTGCCTGATACCAAGCTTGATAGCACGTTTTGATTCTGGTGCTGGTAGCGGCCACTATCGTATTTTCAATATCAGCTAAATTATTTTAATAATAAATTATTTTAATAATAAATTATTTGACTATAAGAAATTAATTTCTATTTGTGTTTTCAGAAATGAAGGGCATAAATTTTATTTAGATCAGTTAGATTTAATCTAGATGATGATTTATGCCCTCCAGCAAGAGCTTACTTTGCCGAACTGTCGCAAGCGACTTTCGTATTTTTGTGTGCAGCGTCGGAGCTATCCATGGCGCTCTTGGCGCTGACCTTCGCGTCACTCAACTTGTTTTGATCATGGGATTCAGCTGCCTTCTGGTGGTGCTTTGCGGCTGCTTCGTGATCGCCGGCAGCCTTTTTGTGCAGAGCGCTGGATTCGTTGGTATTAGTCATAATATTTTCCTAACTTGAAGAAGTGGATGAATTTACAGTCAATCAGCACTGGTTTTGTTTTCACCTAACCAAAGTGCTAACTGATAGTAGCTTCGTAAGTTGGTCTAGACTGTTCGGTAACGTACACAGCAACTGATTAAAAATAAAACCTGCTACAAAAGGTCTGCATAAAGGCGCACCTCGCTCTTTGATGGAAAAGCCTTGTAGAACGCATTCACCCCAGCGCCCAAGAACTTGGCTAGGTGCTAACGGCATTCCCTTGGAGCTTCGCCTGACGCCAGAACAGGCAAGGGCGATGCGTCAGCGCCGTCAAACCAACCGCCAAGCCACCCAAGAGGTACGCTACATTGCCCGCAACGGCGGGCCTTCCTATGCCAGCGCGGACGCTCTGCTGGCGTAAACAGCCCGCTAGGCATGGCCCGGCAGGCTGCATTTGGCGTTAAAGCCCGATAGCCCCGCCATCGGTACGCGTTACCACCACCGTAGCCGAGCGCGGGCGCTGGGTGGCGGCTGAATTAGTCTGGCTGGCGGGCCAATGGCTGCCCAAGTTGCTCAGGCTGCTTTCTTCTCCGGGGTGTTGCACATTAAAGAACAGTGTTTTGCCATCGGGGGTGAGGGCCACGCCAGTAATCTCGCACTGCTTGGGGCCAACCAAAAAGCGGCGCAGATTGTCCGGCGAGGCATTGGCTCCTTTGCGTGTGGTCGTGCCACCCGCAGCAGTGACCACACCGCCATCGCCCACTTGGCCGGGCACAGCGGCCAGCATCATGCAGTTGGTCACGTCGGTGTAAGCGCCATCATCGGTCTGAATCCAGAGCAAACCACGCGGGTCAAAATACAGGCCATCGGGGCTAGAAAAATCATTCACAGCGCTCAACCCCGACAGGTTGACGTCACCCGCTGCATCGGCTTGCGCGGCAAACAGGTAAATATCCCAAGCAAACGCCGTGGCGGCACCATTGCTGCCATTTTCGTGCCAGCGGATGATGTGGCCGTTGGGGTTGCCCTTGTTGCTCTTGCTGCTGCCGTCGTTGTTGGTGTAGTTGTCGCTGTAGTAGCGCGGGTTGGCGGCATCGGGCTTGAGTTGGCTGCCGGTGGGGGTAGCGCTGGGATCGACGCGGTTGCTGTTGTTGGTCAGGGTCATGTAGACCTCGCCGTTGCGCGGATGCACGGCACCCCATTCTGGGCGATCCATCTTCGTGGCTCCTAGCTTGTCAGCAGCCAAGCGGGCATGGGTCACGACATCGCCCTGATCGGCAAACGGGTAGGCGGCATTGCTGGCATCCAAGCCGTTCTTGCCATAGCTCAGCTCTAGCCATTGGCCGCTGCCATCGGCATTGAACTGAGCCACATACAATGTGCCCTCGTCCAGATACTTGGCCCCTACGGCCATGCCACCGTTCACGTCTTGTGGGTTCCACAGGGCTTTAGAGACAAACTTGTAGATGTACTCGTTGCGAGCATCGTCACCCATGTAAATGACGATAGGCTGGCCTGCTACGGCGGGCGCAGGCCAAGCACCTTCGTGGTTAAAACGCCCCAAGGCGCTGCGCTTGGCGGGGGTAGATGTGGGATTGAAGGGATCAATCTCTACCACCCAGCCAAAGGTGTTGGCAGTGTTGCGGTAATCGTCGTTGGCGCTGGCTCCGGTCACGGAAGAAGTCCAGCGGGCAAACAAATCATCGCTGCCAGCGGTGTCCCACAGGTAGGGGCTTTTGCGGTTTTCTGGCAGGCCGTAGCGTTTCAGTGCTACCACCTCTTTGGCGCTGCGCTTGGCATCGTCGCCCGCAGCACGGCTCACCACATTGAGCCAGTTTTCTTCACAAGTCAGGTAAGTGCCCCAAGGGGTATAACCATTGGCGCAGTTGTTGTTGGTACCACGGGTTTTAAGGCCATCGGGCGAGAATTTGGTACGCACCAAGGCGCTGCCTTGCACCGGCCCAGTAAAAGCGATTTCGGTGGCCGAGGTGATGCGACGGTTAAAACGCGAGCCGCGCACCATCGCCATGTCATTGCCACTGCTGCGCTTGACCTCCACCACACTGACGCCGTGGGCGTAGATTTCTTTTTCTACTTCGGTGGGCACGCGGGCGGCTCCTGCGGTCATGCCATTGGGGTGCAGGGCATAAGGGGCGACGACATACTCGTGATTCATGGCTAGCAGGCCACGATCCGAGCGCTCGGCGTTGAATTTGCCGTCGTCGGACAGGCCAAAGTAATACATGCCATCGTGGCCGTCGCCAATGCGGCGGTTGTAGGATTCGGCGCTTTCGCTGCCATCGCCCTTCCAAGATTCTTCACCAAATTGCAGCGGATCACCCAGCGCGTGCAGAATGCTTACTTGGTAGCCTTCGGGCACTGTGACCAAATCGTTCTTGTTTTTCGCTACAGCGCTAAAGCCCAGTTGTAGCTCGTCTGTTGCGGTGGCATTGTCGGAGCCGCCACAAGCGCTTAGGCTGACGCTGCCCAACAAGGCTGCAGCCGTCACGCTCATCCCCCCCTTGAGCGCTTGGCGGCGGCTCAGGCGCGTGGCAATCAGCGCATCCATATGCAAGTTGCTGGAGGCGTTAACGATTTCGTTGTCGTCGTAGGTGCTGGGTGCTGTCATCAGGGGCTCCAAAGGACAATGGAATGCAAAAAGAATCCATTCTTCAAAAACCGTATGGCAAGCGCATGACAGTGCCAGCGATGTTGCGATGGACGAACGACACTGCATTCAAGGAGGGCTGGGGGCTGGCGTATTGTTCAGTGGTGCTACTACAGGGTGAGGGTCTGGTGTGACCTCGGCAGCTGGGGCCGGTGTGCTGTTGGGGGCTGCTACCGTCTGCCCACCCTTCCAGCGGCGCAACACCCGCTGAAAAATCAGGGAGTTGGGGATTTGTAAAAAAGTGCCGGGCGTGGCACTGTCTTCTAGCGTGGTGTAGAGCAGGTTGATGTCAATCACCCGGCCCTTGGCACCGGGTTTTTCTGCGGTATCGAGCAGTTCAATCGTGTCACCTAGACTGAACGGCCCGATGGTAAAAATCAACAGCGCACAAAACAGGTTTGACAGCACGCTCCAAGCGGCAAAAAAGGCCACCGCCCCCACGGTGGCAAAGCCGGTAAAGGCTGTCCACAGCACCGTGGCCGATACGCCCATGCGCTCCAACACCAACAGCAAGGCACTGACCAGAATCGTCCAGCGCAGCAAGCCATTGATGGGCACCATCAGCTCCAGCGGCATCTGGTAGTGGGTACCCGCCCGATCCACCACGCGCACGATCAGCCGTTGCAAAGCCCAAGCGGCCAGCAAAATGAGCAAAATTTGCCCACCCGGAACGATGATCTCTAGCCAGTCTTGTGCCCATTCGGGCAGTTGATCTTGCCAATTGCGCTTTGCCATGCCACTGTCGCAGTAGAGGGAGGGTGTGGATCAGAGTTCGCGGCGCAGGGCCGGGAACAAAATCACATCGCGGATGCTGGCGCTGTCGGTCAGCAACATCATCAGGCGGTCAATGCCGATACCGCAACCGCCTGCCGGGGGCATACCGTACTCCAACGCACGCACAAAGTCGTGGTCGTAATACATGGCCTCATCATCGCCCGCGTGCTTGTTGTCTACTTGGGCATGGAAGCGCGCCGCTTGGTCTTCGGCATCGTTCAGTTCGCTAAAGCCGTTGCCAAACTCGCGGCCCGTGATGTACAACTCAAAACGCTCGGTCACTTCGGGGCGCTGGTCATTGGCGCGGGCCAGCGGGCTGATCTCGGTCGGGTGCTCCATGA
>JAIESZ010000025.1 GCA_019745615.1 Burkholderiaceae bacterium | reverse complement strand
CCGGGCGAGGTCTCTTCAAAGCGGTAGTCATCCCAGACCACACGCACACTCAACACCGCAATGGTGCCAAACAGCAAAGCTACCATCAGCGCACCAAAACGGGCTAAAAAACGCCGCCGTGCGCCAGAGCCGCTCTCGGCAAAGTATTCGATGCGGATATGCCGGTCACGGGCCACCGCAGCCGAACCCGCCACTAGCGCCAGTGCAATCATCAAAAATACGGAAATCTCTTCTGTCCAAGCAATCGAATTGTTGGTGAAGTAACGGGCCAACACATTAGCCAAGGTAATGAGGGCCAAGGCCGCCATGATGAGCACGGTCAGCCCATCTTCAATGTACAAGGCGCGAGGCTCGGTGCCAGCAGAGGGCGCAGCACCTCCGGTGTCGGGCTGCTCGGTGGGGGAAGGAGAGGGCATGGGCAAAGACAAGTTCGAGAAAAACAAAATGCGCCCTGAAAGCGCGGGGCCTATTATGCGTTTGGCCTGCGCCTGCTCCGCAGGGCCGAGGCAGCGCCCCATAATCAACGCATGGAAACCAAGTGGCTTGAAGACTTTGTCAGTCTGGCAGAAACCCGTAGCTTTAGCCGGTCGGCGCAGTTGCGCCACGTTACGCAACCGGCATTCTCCCGGCGCATTCAGGCGCTAGAGGCTTGGGCGGGCACCGATCTGGTCGATCGCAGCTCCTACCCCACGCGCTTGACCGCCGCAGGCAAAACCTTGTACGACCAAGCGCTGGAGATGCTGCAAGCGCTGCACAACACGCGCACCACGCTGCGCGCACATGGCAGCTCCAGCCAAGACATGATCGAGTTTGCTGTGCCGCACACGCTGGCCTTCACTTTCTTTCCCGCTTGGGTATCGGGCCTGCGCACCCAGTTTGGGCCATTCAAGAGTAGGCTGATTGCGCTCAATGTCCATGATGCCGTGATGCGGCTGGTAGAAGGCAGTTGCGACCTGCTTATCACCTACCACCACGCGGCGCAGCCCCTGCCACTTGATGCCCAGCGCTATGACATGGTGATGCTGGGCCAAGAGGTGTTAGCTCCCTATACCAAGCCTGATGCACGGGGCAAACCACTGCATGTGTTGCCGGGCCGGGCTGGTCAGCCCTTGCCCTATCTGGGTTATGCACCGGGGGCCTATTTGGGTGAGGTCACGGACATGATTCTGAAACGATCGGCCTTGCCGATGCACCTAGACCGGGTTTATGAAACCGACATGGCCGAGAGCCTCAAGGCGATGGCCCTGCAAGGGCACGGGATTGCTTTTTTGCCCTATAGCGCTGTGCAGAAAGACCTAGAACAGGGCCGTTTGGTGCGTGCCGAGCCTGCCGGGCTGCCAGCGTTGGAGCTGACGATGGACATACGCGCTTGCCGCGACAAACCTTCGGGCAAAGAAACTAGCAAAAGTACCGCACAAGCCCTATGGACATTTTTGCAAACCCACTCTACCGTGCAGGCAGAGGCCCATATCCCCTGATTCCGTAAAAATTGAAGTGTCATCTGCCAGCATGAGGCCATCTGGGCAAGTATCTTGCTAAGGTAGTCTTTTGTGCGATGTCACCGTTTTTGCACCTTCCATTTCACCCACAAGGAGAGCTCCATGAAAAAACACCTGTTGGCCCTGGCCATTACTACCTTGGCTGCCACAGCCGCCGTTGCACAAACTGGCGACACCTTGGCCAAGATCAAATCTTCTGGCAGTGCCACCTTGGGCGTGCGTGAATCCTCCGGCTTGGGCTACACCCTCGGCAATGGCAAATATGTCGGCTTTCATACCGAAATGGGCGAACGGGTGCTGGCTGACATTCAAAAGCAGCTGGGTTTGAGCAAACTAGAGCTGAAATACCAGCCCGTAACCTCGCAAAACCGCATTCCGCTGGTCACCAATGGCACCGTAGATTTGGAGTGTGGCTCTACCACCAACAATGTGGCCCGCCAAAAAGATGTCTCTTTTGCCATCACCACCTATGTGGAAGAGGTGCGCATTGCTGTCAAGGCCAATTCGGGTATCCAATCCATCAAAGACCTCAATGGCAAGGGCGTGGCCGTGACCACCGGCACCACTTCGGTGCAGCATTTGCGCAAGCATGAACGCGCAGGCGGCGTGGACTTTAAAGAAGTCATGGGCAAAGACCACGCCGACAGCTTCTTGCTGCTTGAAACAGGCCGTGCCGATGCCTTCGTGATGGATGGCTCGATTTTGGCGGCCAATATCTCTAAGGCCAAGAACCCAGCAGACTTCAAGATCGTGGGTGAAGTCATCTCTGTCGAGCCTATTGCCTGCATGTTGCGCAAGGACGATCTTGCCTTCAAGAAGGCGGTAGACGACAGCATCAAGCGCCAGATTGCCGATGGCTCGCTGGCCAAGCTCTATGACAAGTGGTTTATGCAGCCCGTGCCCCCCACCAACACCAAAATCGGCCTGCCCCTGTCTGAGGCTACCAAGGCCGCTTGGGCCAACCCCAACGATAAGCCTTTGGAAGACTACGCCAAGAAGTAAGTCTACCTAGCCACTGCACCCCTTCAAGCCGTGGCGTTTGAAGGGGTTTTTTTGTCCATACAGGAAAGGACCACGCTATGGCCTGGGATTGGCAGGTGTTCTGCGAGGACACCATTGAACGCGCGCCCGTGCAGGGTTGTTTTGGCAAGGGCGGGGACACTACTTACCTCGATTGGATGTTGTCCGCTTGGGGCTGGACGCTATCGGTATCGCTGTTGGCCTTGTTGCTGGCCTTGTTGCTGGGCACCTTGGTAGGCACCTTGCGTACCCTGCCCGACCGCCCCCGTATCGTGCAACTGGGCAATGCATGGGTAGAGTTGTTTCGCAACATACCGCTGCTGGTACAGATTTTCTTGTGGTACCACGTGCTGCCTACTTTTTTTCCGGCTTTGCAGGCCGTGCCGGGGTTTGTGCTGGTGGTGCTGGCACTGGGCTTTTTTACCTCGGCACGTATTGCCGAGCAGGTGCGCTCTGGCATTGAAACCTTGCCACGCGGCCAGCGCTACGCCGCCATGGCGATGGGTTTTACTACCTTCCAGAGTTACCGCTATGTGCTGCTGCCTGCCGCCTTTCGCATCATCATCCCGCCGCTGACCAGCGAGACGATGAACATCTTCAAAAATTCTTCGGTGGCCTTTGCCGTTTCGGTGGCTGAATTGACGATGTTTGCCATGCAGGCACAAGAAGAAACCGCACGCGGTGTGGAGGTCTATCTGGGTGTCACGGCGTTGTATGTGGTGTCGGCTTTTGCTATCAACCGCATCATGGCTTTTATCGAACAACGGGTGCGTGTGCCCGGTTTGCACGCTGCCAGCGGCGGAGGACATTGATATGAATCTCGATCTGTCCTTTTACAACTGGGACCTCATCAGCAATTTTGTGCTCAAGGGGTTGGGCTTTAGTCTGATGCTCACAGTGGTGGCTACCATTGGTGGTATTTTGCTGGGCACCGTGCTGGCACTGATGCGCCTGTCGGGGCGCAAATGGCTGGATGTGCCCGCCACCATTTACGTCAATGGGATGCGCAGCATTCCGCTGGTGATGGTGATTTTGTGGGTATTCTTGCTTGCTCCCATGCTGATTGGCCGCCCGATTGGTGCAGAGTTGTCGGCCACTGTCACCTTTGTGGCTTTTGAGGCAGCTTACTTTAGCGAGATCATGCGCGCTGGCATCCAAGCTATTCCACGCGGCCAGATTTTTGCTGGGCAAGCCTTGGGCATGACCTATGGCCAAAATATGCGGCTGGTGGTGTTACCGCAGGCGTTTCGCAACATGCTGCCGGTGCTGCTCACGCAAACCATCATCCTGTTTCAAGATACCTCGCTGGTCTATGCCATTGGCGCTTACGACATGCTCAAAGGCTTTGAAGTGGCAGGCAAAAATTTTGGCCGCCCGATTGAAGCCTACCTCGCTGCTGCCGCAGCGTACTTTGCCATTTGCTATGCACTGTCGTGGACGGTCAAGCGCTTGCACCGCAAAATTGCCATCATCCGCTAAAGCGGACTGCCGAAAGGAATTACCATGATTGAACTTAAAAATGTCTCCAAATGGTACGGCAGCTACCAAGTGCTGACCGATTGCTCGGCCCGTATTGGCCGGGGTGAGGTGGTGGTGGTGTGCGGGCCATCCGGCTCAGGCAAGTCCACCCTCATCAAAACCATCAATGCACTAGAACCCATCCAGTCGGGCGAGATTTGGGTCGATCGTGTGCCCCTGCACGACCCGCACACCAACTTGCCCAAGTTGCGTGCCCACGTGGGCATGGTGTTCCAGCATTTTGAGTTGTTCCCGCACCTGTCGGTGACGGAAAACCTGACCATTGCGCAAATCAAGGTGCTGGGGCGTACGGCTGATGAGGCCAAGCAGCGTGGCCTCAAAATGCTAGACCGCGTAGGCTTGAT
>JAIESZ010000219.1 GCA_019745615.1 Burkholderiaceae bacterium | reverse complement strand
ACTTCAATGGCGTTGTAGAACTCAATCCACAGGGCGCGGGCCTGCGGGTCTAGGGGTAGCCCCTTGGGTTTGAGCTCGTAGCCGTCACCGTTGGGCCAGCGCTCCGGGCTGGTGTCGAGCAGTTGCCCCATGCGGTGGGCGTAGGCCAGCACTGCCGGGTTTTCCATGGGGTTGTTGCCGTTGTAGAGGCGTGTTCCTGCCAGCGTCTGGGGTTGCGCTACCAAGCACCGGGCTAGGAAGCCTTGGCCATCTGCCAGCGGGTCAGATAGCAGCTCGCGCAATAGCAGCGGCTGCACCATGATATGCAGGGCAATGCGGCGGCCTAGCAGCGATGTGTAGCCCGTGCCCCCACGCATCACGTCGAGGGCTTCGGCACCCCAGCCCTTGAGGAAAAAGGCCATCGCCCCCATGCGGTTGACCTCTTTCATACTGTGGCCCCCCAGCACTTCACCGCCTTCGGCACTGAACACACCGATACTGCTTTGGCCCTTGAGCATCCGGGCTACGCCTTCCACAGTGGCATTGCCCACGGTCAGGGATTGCATGAGCGGCTCTTGCGGTTCTGGGTCACCTTTTTTGGAGGTGGCCTGCTCTTGCCGGTAGGCTTCCATAGCATGGTGGTGCTGTCGGCTTTGCTCCTTTTTGCGCCGGGCAATCTCCATACAGGCCACATCGTCCACGGCACTCTTTCTATCGCCGCTGCTGCCACTGGAGACAAGGTAGAGGGTGAGCGGACAGGCTTTGCCATGCGGCAACACCACGTCTGCAAGGGGTTGCGCGGCCAGACTGGCGGCGGCCAATACACTGCCACCGGCCATAGCATCCGGGGCCTGTACGTCTTCGGCAATGGCTTGGGCAGCGGCTCCTAACAGTGGCCCCAGTGCAGCAAAAGGGAAGGGCTGGGGCGGGCGGGTGTCGCCGGTGTCTTCAGGCAGTGGCACCAGTTCGGGCCAGTCGGTGACGGTGACGCCTGTGTCGGCAAGGGCCTTGCGTGCGTCGATGTCGGCCATCTCTAGTGCAGTCATGGCGTTATGTAGGGCGATGGCCTTGGTACTGTCGCCCGTTGCAATGGCCGCGTCAATCTGCGCCTGCAATGCCGCAGCTTTGGCACCGCCGGGGCGGTTGAGGTCGTTATTCATGGTGGCTCCCTTTGCCGGGTGCTGGCAATGCAGCGGCTTGACCCTGCTGCACAGGGCTTTGAAATTCGGTCATTTGTTACCTCTTAGGTGAGGGTTTCGGGGGTGTTGGTGGGCTGGCTGGCGATGAACTCGCGCAGCATGGTTTTGGCAACCATCAAGTCGGTCATGCGCTCGGCGGCATCAGACAGGCCGGGGCCTGCTTGTTCGCGTAGGTCAGCGGCGGTGGTGTCCAGTTCGGCGTCCAGTCAGTGCAGATAGGTTGCGGTGGTGGTCATTTCGTCACCCCCTTGGCCCGGTCGGCGGCATCGCGCAAAGCCGCAGCAGTCACCAGCGCTGCCCCGAACTCTCTGGCCGACTGGGTACTGAGCCTCATATGGAAGGCATCGCCATCCAAACTCATCCCAAGGTGAACCTCACCGACTTCGGACGCGCAGACGAACGACATTCCTCCCACGTTGGCCGAAGCCGCCACCCTTCCATCCCGACCATGCAGTTCTAGTCCGCATCCATAGACAAAATCAGGCATGGGCCACCTCCAAAGCATTGAGCGCTTGCAAGGCTTGGCGCAACTTGCGCCTGGCTGCTGCGATGTTGTCGCGCTTGATGTACCAAGTCGCCAGCGTGGAGGCCGTGGTGGCTTCCAACAAAGCAAAGGCTTGTGTTTCTTCAGTGGTGGGGGCGGTATAGGCCGGGGCGGCCT
The DNA here is from genome assembly GCA_019745615.1 of Burkholderiaceae bacterium. Lineage (GTDB taxonomy): Bacteria > Pseudomonadota > Gammaproteobacteria > Burkholderiales > Burkholderiaceae_C > Simplicispira. Next base: position 2,536 of record JAIESZ010000219.1, on the reverse strand, counting down.
TAGGCGTGGGCGCAGTTTGGCCCATAGGATTGACCTGCATGGTCGGTGCTCCTTGTCGAGACTTCAGAACCACCGGATGCGTCTTCACACGCAAGGGGTGGGCGTGGCGGTTGAAGACACGGGACAAGCCGTGCGGGCGTCCTTGCAGATAGCCCCCACCACGCCCATAAACCATGCGGAACTCGTGCAAGCGCACCAGTCCCCAAGAATTCAGGCATGACAAAACCCCGCTTACGGTGGGGGCTGCAACCACTTGTCCTAAGGCGTCTTCACACGCCGGGGCTTTCGCCTTGGGCTGGATTGTGCCACGGGCCTGCATGGGGGTGCAAGCGGCCAGCGCCAGCCGATTGACGGCCCGCATGGTGGTGGCAGAATGCAGCTTGCTTAATGCGGCGCTCTCCATTGCCTTCGGGTGGTGGGGGGCGTTTTGCTTGGTGTGCGCGGCTACCCCTACCGCTTGGGCGATATGGTTCTTCTGCATGGCGGCCCCTTATGCAGTTGCGCCAGTGCTGCGGCAACGCTCTTGCAGCCAAGATTCCAAATCGGTGCGGCGGTAGCGCACGTTGCGGCCTACCTTGAGAAAGGGCAATTTGTAGCGGCCAGTGCTGCGCCAGACAGCCAGCGTGCCGGGAGATACGTCCAGCACGGCGGCGGCCTGCTTTTCATCGAGCAGGTCTTTGCAACTCTGGACGATGGCCTGAATGTGCGGCACAGGCGCGATGGCCTGAGCTGCTGGGAGGGTGGTGGCTTGATATGCCATGTTCATCCTTCAAGATGAACCAGCAACGGGGGAGGGGGTTTTGCAGATTTCCAATGCGAAACAAGGCCCTATGCGAGACCGCACAAAAAAGTATAGATGACCTATACATTGAACCCTGGTTCACTTTAGAATCACCGCTGTGATAGCAAACGCTATGCTGTGTTAACTCTCCACTCCGTCGCTGGTTTTGGTTGAGTCCATGCGCCAGTTCAGGCTCCTACCCCCGAACTGGCGCGCATTCCTTCGCCTTTTTGTTGGCCGAAGGGTATTCATTCTATACAGCGAATAACGAACGGTAGCCAGTCGCTACTGTTTTTTTACGTCCTCTCGCTCCCCACCAGTCCCGACCGGAATATCCAGCACCAGACAGATAAGGTTTTGGCAAGGGTGCAGCACGCTCGAATTTCAGGTTTTGTACCCTGTACCAACAAAGGAATGCACGGGCTGGCGCTGGGGTTTAGGCGTGCTCCAAGCGCACTACGGCACGGCACCCGATAGCTTGGGCATACCGTTGCACACTGCGCAGCGATGGCGGGCGTTTGCCACTTTCCAGCCGTGCTACTGCACTTTGGGTGGTGCCCATGCGCTGGGCTACGTCCGCTTGGGTTAGGCCCATACTGGCACGGGCGGCTATCAGTTCACGGGCCATGCCGAATTCCTCATTCAGGGCGTCGTATTCCTTGCGGGTTTCGGGGTTTGCCAGCATTTGGCTTTTGAGCTGCTGTAGCGTTTTCATGGGGTGGCCTCCAATCGGTCTAACGCGGTTTTGATAGCACTACGCGGGGTGGTTTGGGTCTTTTTCACAAACACGTGCAACACCAGTAGGCGGCGCTGGTGAACGGCGGCATACACACCACGGCACCAGCGGGAAGGGGTACCAGCACCAGCAAGGGCAAACAATGGCACCGGCTGGCGCTGTCGGTCAGGCGTGGGCTAGTTTGGGCGTGTGGCGTTGGATGCGTGCCAACACGTCCGACATGGCATCTTTGGCGCGAAGGATGTCGTAATCGGTTTGCAGGTTGACCCAGCTTTGCGCGTCGGTGCCAAAGAAGGCAGCAAGGCGCAGCGCGGTATCGGCGGTAATGGCGCGTTGCCCTTTCACGATCTCATTGATACGCCGGGGCGGTACCCCGATAGCCTTGGCTAGGGCGTATTGACTCAGGCCCATAGGGGACAGCCATTCTTCTTGCAGCACTTCGCCGGGGTGGGGCCACTTCAGTTGTTCATCGGTCATTGCATTGCCTTTCAGTGGTAATCGGTGATTTCTACCCGGTGGGCGCGGCCATCGCACCAGACAAAGCACAGCCGCCATTGCTCGTTTATGCGGATACTGTGCTGGCCTTTTCTGTCGCCTTGCAGGGCCTCTAACCGGTTGCCGGGGGGCACGCGCAGAAAGTCCAATGTGGTAGCAGCGTTCAACTGCGCCAGCTTGCGTAAGGCCACGGCTTCAATGTTGGCAAAGCGTGGCACCCGGCGGCGCAGAAATAGCGCGTGGGTGTCTGCACACTGGAAGTCTTGAATCATGCCTTAGATGATAACGTACGGCGTTATTGATTGACACAAAAAGCACCAGAAAGGGCAAGAAATGGGCTTTCGGTAGCCCCGGTAGCCCCGCAAAAAATCCAAGGGGCTACCAACTTTTGGGCCTGTTTTCCCTCTGTGGAGGGGTCAAGGTAGCCCCGGTAGCCCCAAAATAAATACAAGTCGCGCGAGAGTTTTCCCAAGCTGGGCCACTTGCACCAGCCGTAGAGGGTTGCCCTTGCTGGTACTGGGTGC
>JAIESZ010000098.1 GCA_019745615.1 Burkholderiaceae bacterium | reverse complement strand
GCCAGTGCAATTTGTTGCACATCACTGTCTTGCAGCGCGCCATAGTGAAACAGCGTAGCCACCAGCGGGCGGGCAAAGGCCAGCAATCCAATGGCACAGGGCACCGCCAGCAACAGCACAATGCGCAGCCCCCAATCGAGCATGGCCGAATAGCGCTCTGCATCACCCGCTGCTTTGGCGGCTGCCAATTGTGGCGTGAGCACCACGCCCAAGGCCACGCCCAACAGGGCAGTAGGAAACTCCATCAGCCGGTCGGCATAAAACAGCCAAGTCACGCTGCCCGGTGCCAGATAGGATGCAATTTGGGTGTTAATCATCAGCGAAATCTGGGCCACCCCTACCCCCAGCAGGGCCGGTGCCATCAGGCGCAAGATGCGGCGCACATCGGCATCTTGCCAAGCCGTGCGCAGGGCCGTCCACGTCAGGCCGATATGCGGCAGCAGGCCCAAGCGGTGCAGCGCAGGCACCTGCACTGCCAATTGCAGTACGCCGCCTGCCATCACCCCGCCTGCCATCGCGTAAATGGGTTCGATGCCTCGTGCTGCCAGCAGCGGGGCACCTAACCAAGCAGCCACGATCATGCACAGATTGAGCAGCACGGGCGTGGCTGCTGGCACGGCAAAGCGCTTCCAAGTGTTGAGCACCCCGGCAGACAGTGCCACCATCGACATACAGCCAATGTACGGGAACATCCAGCGCGTCATGTGGACGGCGGCATCAAAACCTTCGCCACTTTGGCGCAAGCCGCTGGCCAGCATCCAGACCAAAATGGGCGCTCCGGCCACGCCCAAAATACAGGTCAGTACCAGTATCCACGCCAGTACGGTAGCCACATGGTGGATCAGTTGGCGGGTGGCCTCATCGCCATGCTGGGTTTTGGCCGCAGCCAGCACCGGCACAAAGGCTTGGCTAAAAGCCCCTTCGGCAAACAAGCGCCGAAACAAGTTGGGAATGCGAAAGGCCACATTAAAGGCATCGGTGAGCGCACTAGCGCCAAACATCGAGGCCATGATGAGGTCGCGTGCCAACCCCGTAACGCGCGAGGCCAGGGTGAGCAGGGAAACGGTGGAGGCGGATTTGAGCAGTGACACCGCGCCAGTGTATGCGCTGGCAGGGGGCAATGGGCTACAATCGTGGGCTTTGCTGGCATCATCCTCGAACACAAGGAATACACACAATGGCATCCGCTAAACCCAAGAAAAAGAACCCCCGTCTGGCATCTGGCCGCAAGCGCGTCCGCCAAGACACCAAACTGAACGCAGCCAACACCTCGCTGCGTTCCAAATACCGCACCGCTGTCAAGAACGTCGAAAAGGCTGTTCTGGCTGGCGACAAAACCAAGGCCGCCGAACTGTTTGCCAAGATGCAATCTGTGGTGGACAACGTGGCCGACAAGGGCATCTTCCACAAGAACAAGGCCGCTCGCGACAAGAGCCGTCTGTCTGCCAAGGTCAAGGCCCTGGCACTGGCCGCCTGAGCCTCTTCAGGCAAATCGCACGGATGGGCTAAGCCCATCTGCCGTTTGCACTGGGTGCGCTGTCCGCAAAATGAAAAAACCGCCTTTGGGCGGTTTTTTTATGGGCGCTTGGCAGCAGCGGGGGGGGGGTCGGGCAGCAGGCAAGCCTCGGCCACTTGTAAATCGTTGTCGCGGGCAAAGTTCATGACAAAGTCCCAAGCCATAGGCTCGTGGTCACGCAAGGCGCGATTGACAATGACACATTTGACACCGTGGATCACGGTGGGCACGCACCAAGGAGAATAGCTGAGGTGGCTACCGGGCTGGGCACCGCCAGGGCGAAACTGGCCCATGACGCCTGCGAGGCGCTCGGCCCAATCGCTGGGACGAAAGGTTTTTCCGCTGTGGGTGATGCCCTGAATGAAAACCTCTTGGGTGGAAGGAGAAGCCATCTGGGTAAAGCAAGGGTAGTGGAACGGCCAGGGCAGGATCGCTGCGGGGGGGGTGCCGTGGTGCGTGATTCTAACTCTTGTATAAGAGTGAAGCGTTTGCACCGCAGCGTCCTGATGGGTCAGATTGCACGCAACAGCCGTGCCAGACATTTTGCGCCACTAGAATCAGCGTTCTTTGGGGCTGCAAAGGCTTGCGGCCCGTTGTCTGCCCTGTCTGGAGATTTCTGCATGACCGCTTTCATTGAGGCCACCTCGCCCCACGTGATGAACACCTATGGCCGTGTGCCCATTGCGCTCTCGCACGGCCAGGGCTGCCATGTTTGGGATGTGAACGAAAAGTTGTATCTGGACGCGCTGGCGGGTATTGCCGTCAACACCTTGGGGCACAACCACCCCAAACTGGTGTCCGCTTTGCAAGAACAGCTCACGCAGCTGATCCACACCTCCAACTACTACCATGTGCCGCACCAGGAGACGCTGGCGGCCAAGCTGGTCGCATTGACTGGCATGAGCAATGTCTTCTTTTGCAACTCTGGGCTAGAGGCCAATGAAGCCGCACTGAAAATCGCGCGCAAATACGGCCACGACAAGGGCATTGAGCGCGCCGAAGTGGTGGTGTACGAAAAAGCCTTTCATGGTCGCTCCATTGCCACGTTGTCGGCCACCGGCAACCCCAAAATCCAAGCTGGGTTTGCGCCGCTGGTCGAAGGCTTTATCCGCGTGCCTAAGGATGACATCGAAGCACTGAAAAAAGCCACCGAAGGCAACGCCAACATCACGGCGGTCTTTCTGGAAACCATCCAAGGCGAGGGCGGTCTGCACCCCATGCGCCTAGAGTACCTGCAACAGGTGCGCCAGCTTTGTGACGAGCGCGGCTGGTTGTTGATGATTGACGAAGTGCAAACCGGCGTGGGCCGCACGGGCAAGTGGTTTGCCCACCAGTGGGCCGGTATCGTGCCCGATGTGATGACGTTGGCCAAGGGCCTAGGATCTGGCGTGCCCGTGGGTGCGTTGGTGGCTGGCCCCAAAGCCGCCGATGTTTTGCAGCCGGGCAACCACGGCAGCACCTTTGGTGGTAATCCGTTGGCCATGCGTGCCGGACTGGAAACCCTGAGCATCATTGAAGAAGACGGCTTGCTAGACAACGCTGCCAAAGTGGGCGCTTACCTCAAAGACAGCCTGCAACAAGCGCTGGGTCATGTCGAGGGCGTGAAGGACGTGCGCGGCATGGGCCTGATGATTGGTGTCGAGTTGGCCAAGCCCTGCGGTGCTTTGGTCGGGGTAGCGGCGGATTCTGGCCTGCTGATTAGCGTGACTGCTGACAGCGTGATTCGTTTGGTGCCTCCGCTGATCCTGACCGAGGAAGAGGCGGACTTGATCGTTGCCCTATTGACCCCCTTGGTCAAGGCTTTCTTGGCTGCCTGAGAATGCAATGAAACATTACCTGCAATTTAACGATTTGAGCGCCGACGAGTACGCTTACCTGTTTGAGCGTGCCGCCCTCATCAAACACAAGTTCAAAGCCTACGAAAAGCACCGCCCGCTGGTCGATCGCACGCTGGCAATGATTTTTGAAAAGGCCAGCACCCGCACCCGCGTCAGTTTTGAGGCCGGTATGTACCAGCTCGGTGGTAGTGTGGTGCATTTGACCACTGGCGACAGCCAGTTGGGCCGGGCCGAACCGATTGAGGATTCAGCGCGCGTGATTAGCCGCATGGTCGATTTGGTGATGATCCGCACCTTTGAGCAGACAAAAATTGAGCGATTTGCCGCACACTCGCGCGTGCCGGTTATCAATGGTCTGACCAATGAGTTTCATCCCTGCCAAATTTTGGCCGACATTTTCACCTTTATTGAGCACCGGGGCAGCATTGCTGGCAAAACCGTGGCTTGGGTGGGTGATGGCAACAACATGGCCAATACCTGGTTGCAGGCGGCGCAGTTGCTGGGCTTTAAAGTCCATGTGAGTACGCCGCGTGGTTACGAAGTCAATGAACAATTGGCGATGGGAGCCAGTGGTGCCAGCGCGGGCAGTTACCAGTTCTTTAGCAACCCGTTGGATGCCTGCCGGGGGGCTGATCTGGTCACCACCGATGTCTGGACAAGCATGGGCTATGAGGCTGAGAACGAAGCGCGCAAGACGGCATTTGCCGACTGGTGCGTCAATGCCGAGATGATGGCGCTGGCCCAGCCCGATGCCCTGTTCATGCACTGCCTGCCTGCCCACCGGGGCGAAGAAGTGACAGCAGAGGTGATTGATGGCCCGCAATCGGTGGTCTGGGATGAGGCAGAAAACCGTATGCATGCGCAAAAGGCTCTGATGGAGTACCTGCTGCTAGGACGCCAAAGCGCATGAGCCATCCTTGCCTGAGTTGCGGGGCTTGCTGCGCTAGCTTTCGTGTCGATTTTTCGGTATACGAGCTGCAAGAGCGCGGTGGCAAGGTGCC
>JAIESZ010000297.1 GCA_019745615.1 Burkholderiaceae bacterium | reverse complement strand
AAACCCAATTGCCGCTGTGGCGCTTGGGCCATCGCGTCCAGCGCATTGCCAATCAAATTGACCAGCACCTGTTGCAATCGGTTCGGGTCGCCATAGGCCAGCCAGACACCCGGCTCCAGATTGCGTTGCACTTTCACCTGCAATTTTTGCAAACGTTGCTCAAACAAGAACAGCGCTGCATCTGTGGCATGGGCCAAATCCACGGCAGAAGACACCGCTGGCGATTTGCGCGCAAAGGTTTTGAGCGGGTTGATGATATTGCCCATCTGGCCCGCCAACTGCCCTACCGTAGCCAGATTGCGCTCGGCGGTGGCCTGATCGCCCCGGCGCATAAACTCTGCCGCGTTTTCGGACAAGATGCGGATGGCCCCCAGCGGCTGCGACAGCTCGTGCGTAATGCCTGCCGCCATTTGCCCCAATACCGCCAGCTTGGCGGCCTGCACCAGTTCATCTTGGGCAGCGCGCAAGGTGCGCTCGGCGCGCTGGCGCTCCAACACCTCGTGCTGCAACGAGGTGATGGCATGGCTGAGGTCTGCGGTGCGCTCTTGCACCATGCGCTCCAATTGTTGGTGCGAGCGCTCCATGAGCACACGGGCCTGCTCGCGGCTCAAGGCCAAGCGGCGGCGCTGGCCCCAATACAAGGCCCCCAGCAGCATACAGCCCAATGCCGCTACCGCCAGCGCGGCATGGGTGGCTGCCAGCAGGGCCACAGGTCGTAAATCGGCAAAAACAACAATTTTCCATGCCGTTTCAGGCAGGTTGCGCGAGAGCGCCAAATAGGGGCCAATGCCAGAGAACTGGCGCACATCGTCGCGCAAATCCTTGGGCAAATTCACCACCACGCCCTCGTCCGAGCCATCAATCGAGATGTTCAGGCTATGCAGCCCTACTTCTTGCCCCGAAAAGTGGCGCGGGTCAATGTCGGCAAAAGCCTCGCCGGGCAGCGGCTGCAAACTGGCATAGCGCCATTCGGGTGGGGACGACAGCAGGACAATGCCGTTGTTGTCCACAATCACCGCTGGGGCCTCCTGTTGCAGCCAGCGCCGCTCCAACTCGCGGATGCTGGACTTGACTACCGCCACCCCCATCACGCGCCAGCCGTGTTTTTCATCGCGGATCGGCTGGGCAAAGTAGTAGCCCGGTTCAGGCCGAACAGGGTCAATGCCATAGTGGCGCGCAGGCATCCCGCTGATGGCACTGCGAAAGAATGGCATGTAAGACAGGTCGGTACCCAACAAGTTGTCAGAGAAAATCCAGTCGCTAGAGGCCACCACCCGGCCCTGAGCATCCAGCACAAAGATGGCTGGCCCGCCCAAATGGTCGTTCAGTTGCTGCAAAAAGAGGTTCACCTCCTGCACCAACACTGTCTGCTGCGATGCCGGAGCACGCAGCAGATCGAGCACGCCGTGGTGGAGCTGGATGGCTGCCGGAATGGCCGCATGGCGGGTCACAACCCCATCAATGGCAGCGGCACGCACATTCAGTTCGTGGCTGGCTACTCCCCGCATACGCTCCACCTCTAAGCGCTCGGAGTACCGAAAAACAAGCCCCGCCACCACCACGATCAGCACCGTGGCCAGCAACAACCACGCCGCACGCCGTCGCCCTGGTGGCAAAGAAGACGGGTGGGCGTGGTGGGAGTCTGGCATGGCTACAGCGGCATCTTAGGGCGTGAGCGCATCCAGCCGTGCAGCTTGTTCAGGGGTAGAGGCCACGTTGCTCGCGGGCTGCCAACACGCGGTGGCAGGCGATGATGAAGGTGGCAGTGCGCAGCGAGACCCCGCGTTCCGTAGCCATCTTCCAGATGCCATCAAAGGCCCCGACCATGATGCGTTCCAAGCGGCTGTTGATTTCTTCTTCGCTCCAGAAGAAGCTAGAGAAGTCTTGCACCCATTCAAAATAAGACACCGTGACGCCCCCGGCATTGGCCAAGACATCGGGCACGACCAAAATACCGCGCTCGCGCAAGATGTCGTCGGCGGCTGGGGTAGTGGGGCCATTAGCACCCTCCACAATGATTTTGGTGCGCAACTGCTGGGCGCGCTCTGGCATGATCTGGCCTTCCAGCGCCGCTGGTACCAAAAAATCACTGGGCAGCAGCCAAAAATCGTCCGAGGAGATCGGGGCCGCACCACCAAAGCCTGCCAGCCCGCCTTGGGCTTGGGCATAGGCCAACGCAGCAGGAATGTCAATGCCAGCCTCGTTGGCCAGCGTGGCCGAGTGATCTTGCAAGGCCACTACTTTCGCGCCCGCCTCATGGAACATACGCGCCGCAATACCGCCCACATTGCCAAAGCCCTGCACCACCACCCGCGCACCGGCAATAGCAACGCCCATGCGCTGGCCCGCCTCACGCGCGGCAATAAAAACGCCGCGCCCAGTAGCCTCGTGGCGGCCCAAAGAGCCACCCAATGACACCGGCTTGCCCGTGACTACGCCAGTGGCCGTGCAACCGACGTTCATGGAGTAGGTGTCCATCATCCACGCCATGGTTTGGTCATTGGTGCCAACGTCGGGGGCCGGAATGTCTTTTTCTGGCCCAATGATGACGCCAATTTCCGAGGTATAGCGGCGGGTGATGCGTTGCAACTCGTCGCGTGAATGGGCGCGCGGATCCAGCCGGATACCGCCCTTGGCCCCGCCATAGGGCAGGTTGAGGGCCGCGTTCTTCACCGTCATCCAGCCCGACAGGGCCATGACCTCATTGAGCGTGACCGCTGGGTGGTAGCGCACCCCGCCTTTGCCCGGCCCACGCGACATATTGTGTTGCACGCGGTAGCCTTCGTAATGGGCCACCGTGCCATCGTCACGCACGATAGGCACATCCACAATCAAAATGCGCTTGGGGTGCTTGAGGGTGTCGATCCACTTGGCCAGTGGGCCTAAGTGTGGGGCTACGCGGTCAATTTGCTCGATAAAGCTGGCCCACGGCTCCGGTGCAGCAGGGTTCAGAAAGGACAGGCTGTCCTTGGCTTGGGGGTTGGCGGTGTGGTTCATTTTTGTCTCCTGTGGTTATTTTTTGTCGTCTTGCGGCTCAGTGTTGCAAGATTTTTGCAAGGAACTGGCGCGCCCGCTCCGACTGCGGATTACTGAAGAAGGCTTCTTTCTGGTCGTCTTCAATAATGCTGCCCTGATCCATGAAGATCACCCGGTTTGCCACCCGCTTGGCAAAGCCCATTTCGTGGGTCACACACATCATGGTCATGCCCTCTTGGGCCAATTCGGTCATTACGTCCAGCACCTCGTTGACCATTTCGGGGTCGAGTGCCGAGGTGGGCTCATCAAACAACATACAAATCGGGTCCATCGCCAGCGCCCGTGCAATAGCTACGCGCTGCTGCTGACCGCCCGAAAGCTGGCCCGGAAACTTGTGGGCATGGGCTTTGAGCCCCACGCGTTCGAGCAATTTGAGGCCCTTGTCACGCGCTTCGTCTTCGGAGCGACCCAACACCTTGACTTGGGCCAAGCTCAGGTTGTCGGTAATACTCATGTGCGGGAACAGCTCAAAATGCTGAAACACCATGCCCACATGCGCCCGCAGCTTAGACAAATTGGTGCCCGCCGCCCCCACCGAGGTGCCATTGACCACGATATCGCCCGACTGGAACGGCTCCAGCCCATTCACGCACTTGATAAGCGTTGATTTGCCCGAGCCAGAGGGGCCGCACACCACCACCACTTCACCCTTGTTGATCGTGGTGGTGCAATTTTTCAGTACCTGGAAAGCACCATAGTGCTTGCCGACATTGGAAATCTGGATCATGAAAGTCTCCTAGAGTGCGGCTCTTAGGCCGGACGGTGTTTTTTCTGTACGTGCTTGACCAGCATCGAAATCGCAAAGCAGATCACAAAATAGACCAACCCCGCAAACAGCAACAGCTCAATCAAACGGCCATCGCGGTCGCCCACCTTGTAGGCCGCGCCAAAAAAGTCTGCCAGCGCCGACACGTAAACCAACGAGGTGTCTTGGAACAAAATCACACCTTGGGTCAGCAGCAGCGGCACCATGTTGCGAAACGCCTGCGGCAAAATGACAAAGCGCATCGCCTGTGGGTAGTTCATGCCCAGCGCATAGCAAGCGCTCAACTGCCCCTTAGGCACACTCTGAATACCAGCCCGAATGATTTCCGAGTAATACGCCGACTCAAACAGGGCAAACCCGGCCATCGCCGACGCCAGACGCAAATCGGTGCCCGGTGGCAGGCCAAACAGCTCCTCAATGAAGCGCGGCACGATCAAAAAGAACCACAGCAACACCATCACCAATGGGATGGCACGGAACAAATTGACATAGCTGGCCGCAAAAAGTGACAACCAGCGCACCGACGACAGGCGCATCATCGCCAGCAA
>JAIESZ010000250.1 GCA_019745615.1 Burkholderiaceae bacterium | reverse complement strand
TACAAGGCGGCCACCAGCGCCAGCGTGCCAAAATAATGGCACAGCGGCGCTGCCCAGCGCTCCAAGGCCTGCTGCGACAACACCGACACCCATCCATCGGCCAACGTCGTCTGGCGCAACAAGGCACGGTAAGCTGGAGGCAATTCTGCCAATAACCCCAACTGATGCTGGATACGGGTGCGGGCCACCTTGATATCCACCTTGCCCACGCGATAACCAGCCCCCAGCTCCTTGTGCTGGCCCACCAGTTTGTGGATCGCAGCAGGCGTGGCGTGCGCAATGGATTGCTTCCACGCCTGCAACACCAAGGCAGGAACGGGTTGATCGTCAATGTTCATGGGCAAGTTGGTGGGGGTTTAACCACCTGCACGCTTCACGGTATAGCCCTGTTTTTTCAGGGCCTCCATCACGCGCTCGATATGGTCGCCTTGCACCTCAATCACACCGTCTTTGACGGTGCCGCCGGTGCCACAGGCGGCCTTGAGCTGTTTGCCCAGTTGCGCCAGCGCTGTTGCATCGAGCAGCACACCCTTGACCAGCGTCACAGCCTTGCCGCCGCGCCCTTTGGTCTCGCGCGAGACACGCACAATGCCGTCGCCTTGGGGCACCGTGGCCGCTTTGCACACGCACTGCGCTTGCGGCTGGCGGCAATCGGGGCACATACGGCCATGATCGGTGGAGTACACCAGCCCACCTAAACTCGCCAGCCCCTTCATTTGCGGTTGCGGCCATCCGGCGCAAAAAACAGCATGACGCCCACCACAATCAAAATCAAAGGCCACCACACCCGGAACAGTTGAAACAGGCTGATGTCAATCAACTGTAGGTTGTTGAGCAGAAAAAAGCTGCCCAGCAGCACCAGCACCACGGCGGCAAAGTTGCCCTTCATAAAATTTCCTTCTTTTGCATCGTCGGTTGAATTTCTGCCATCGTAGCGTGGCCGTATGGCTGCGCTGGCACACTGGCCTGCCCGCCCCAGTCTTTACTTATGCCCCAGCATATGAAAATTGAGCAGCCGGGTGGCCATCACGGTTTCGACAAAAAACAGCACCAGCGCCAGCAAAAACGACACCACGCCCGTCAAAAAGCTGCCCAGTGCCCAACTGTGGCCCCGAAAATTGGTGGTCTCACCCAAAAACAGCAACACAATGGTCAAGCCGATCAGAAAACCGCACAAGGTCAGCAAACCAATGCAGCCGTTGGCCATGCGTCCCCGCGTGCGCAAATAGCCCAGCTCCAGCAAGGCCCGTTGCAAAAATTCAGATTCAACGCTTTGGCGGGCGCGCTCTTCTACCACGCGGGCGCGGTCAATGATGCGCGCCAGCCGTCCGGCCACGGCACCAATCATGCCCGCGACGGCAGTGAGCAAAAACACCGGTGCCACCGAGAGTTGGATGCTGTGGGTGATGGTGGAAGAATCAATAGACAAAGGCATGGCACAAACTTTCACAGGCTAGGCGGCTAGGCGCACCCAGCAGCAATTATCAGGCCACACACCGCCATAGCGCACAATGCCCCCTTGCCGGGCTATCGCCCCTCTGTTCAGTCTCCTAGCGCCTATCCGACCATGCCTTTTGCCTCTCTTGGCCTCTCTCCCGCTCTGGCCCATGCTGCCAGCGCGCTGGGCTTTACCGTGCCCACCCCCATCCAAACGCAGGCCATTCCGGCTATTTTGCAAGGTGCTGATGTCTGGGCCAGCGCCCGCACTGGCTCAGGCAAAACCGCCGCCTTTGCCCTGCCTGCACTGCAACAGCACCAAAACCTGCTGCTGGCGCGCCATTCTGGTGGCGGTGCGCGCCGGGTGCATACCTTGGTGGTGGTGCCCACACGCGAGCTGGCCGCCCAAGTGGGCGAGGTGCTGCGCAGCTTGGGCCAACCGCTATCACAACCACCCAAAGTGGTGGTGGCGTTTGGTGGCGTCTCGATCAACCCGCAGATGATGGCTTTGCGCGGCGGTGCCGATATCGTTGTAGCCACGCCGGGGCGGCTGCTCGATTTGGTCGATCAGCGAGCGCTGCGCCTGTCTGCCGTGCAACTGCTGGTGCTCGATGAGGCCGACCGCCTGCTGGATTTAGGCTTTAGCGAAGAACTGAACCGCGTACTGGCACTGCTGCCCGCACAGCGGCAAACGCTGTTGTTCTCCGCCACCTTCCCTGAGAGCGTACAAGCCCTAGCGCAGGGCCTGTTGCGCTCGCCGGTGCGTATCGAAGTCGCTGCCAGCGAGGACGAGTCCCACGCCGACGCCACCATTTTGCAACGCGCCTTGGCCGTAGACGACAAACGCCGCACCCAGCTTTTGCTCAAACTCATCAAAGATGAAGGCTGGGATCGGGTGCTGGTGTTTGTTGCCACCAAATACACCGCCGAGCATGTGGCAGAAAAGCTCTACCGCGCTAAGGTATTTGCCACGCCCTTTCATGGCGATTTGAGCCAAGGGGCACGCACACAGGTGCTTGATGAGTTCAAGGCCAGCCGCTGGCAGGTGGTGGTCACCACCGACTTGGCCGCCCGTGGCATCGACATTGCACAACTGCCCGTAGTGGTCAATTACGACTTGCCGCGCTCTACAGAAGATTACACCCACCGCATTGGCCGCACTGGCCGCGCCGGTGAAAGCGGCTTGGCCGTGACGTTTGTCACCCCGGCCAGCCAAGCCCATTGGCAACTGATCGAAAAACGCCAGCACCTGAGCCTGCCACTAGAGCACATTGCGGGCTTTGAACCGACGGAGGTGGCTCCGGCACCATCGCCCAGCAATGGCGGCATCAAGGGCAAGCGCCCCAGCAAAAAAGACAAACTGCGCGCCGCACAGGCTGCCAGTTCTCAGTCCTCGCCCAGATAGGGGGCAGCCAGCGGCGGCTCTACGGGGCCACGCGCTGGTGGTGCTTGGCGCTTGCCGTGGGCGGCCAGGATTTCCAGATAAAACTGGGTACCGCCTTCTTTGGCCAAAGCATCGACCGCCGCGATGATCTCACCCACGCCCACAGGGGTAGCGGCTTCTTTGCTGGGGCCAAACTGGCAGGCAAAGTCCCAATAATCCGCGCCCTCTGGCAAGGGGCGGCTGCGTTCGCGCTTGAGGTATTTGCGAATCTCGTGTTTGGTGGCGTCGAGCAGCCGGTCGGGGTGCTTGCCTTCGATCTGAAGTTGAAATGTCTTGCGCATGGAGTTGTCCTTCAATGGGAAAATTCGCCCGGAATGGACGTCTCAGGGGCGCGATGATACGGCCTAGCGCTGTAGGGCAGCAGGGCCTTAGCCGCCTCGATACGCAGGGGCAAAGGCACGGTGGCGTCGTTCATCACGCGGTGCAGAAAATGGTAGGCCTCCCCCCCGGCAGGGCTAGGGGCTGCTGGCACAGCGCTGGGCGTGCTGGGCGCAGGCTGGCACTGCTGCACCATGCGGCTCCAAGCCGCTGGCGCAATGCTTTGCAGCGGCTGCAACAAATCAGCTTGGGCATCAGGGCTGGGGGCGCGCTCCAGCCAAGGCTCCTCGGCAAACATGCTGCCCAAGCCGGGCACGATAAAAGCCGACCAATAACCCGTGCCATCCTGCACGGCAGGCACCAGCGGCGCGTGTTGCTGCTCTGGTGTGGGCCAAGTGCGCAACTGCGCTGGAGCAACATCGGCCCCATACTGCTGGCGCAGCCACTGCACTACATCCAGTGCCTCGGCCAACGGCACCGGCACAGCCAGCGAGAACCACAGCTGAAAACCATCGCGCCCCGACACCGCCAAAGCCGGAGGCGGCAAGCTCCACTCATCCTGCACCTGATGCCAAAAAGCCGCCACCCGCTCCCAAGGTACGGCGCGGGCCAACTCCACCACGATGGCGCGCACCCGGCCTTGAGCGTCGATCAACACCGGGGCTGTGCCATCCGCTGGAAAGTCCTCCAGCAGATACAAGCGCTGGAGTTCAGTGTGCAAGCGGCTCATGCGGCGTTCAGGGCTTGGGCCAACCGGGCTACGCCTTCGCGGATTTTTTCCACATCAGCCGTGGCAAAGGACAGGCGCAGCGTGGCCGGGTCGGGATTCTGGGCAAAGAAGGGCGCACCGGGCACAAAGGCCACACCGCGCTCAATAGCGCGCTGGGCCAAGGCATGGGCGTTGTGCTCCTTGCCACCAGCCCCGGTCAGGCGCAGCCACACAAACAAGCCGCCCTGCGGCTGGACAAACTCCACCGCATCGCCCAATTGCGCGCGCAGCGCATCGCACAGGGTTTGGGCGCGCTCGGCATAGACTTGGCGCACATGGGCCAGCGTGGCAGGCATCCGGCCCGCTTGCAGGTACTGCGC
>JAIESZ010000155.1 GCA_019745615.1 Burkholderiaceae bacterium | reverse complement strand
GGCACCATCAGGCCGTTGGGCGTGTCAGCGGCAAAACCGATGTGGTAATACTGCTTGTAGATGAGTGCATCGCCATCCAAGCTGCTGTTGAACTCCGGAAACTTTTTCAGTGCCGCCACGCAAGCCTTGATCAGGAAGGCCAGCATCGTCACTTTGACGCCAGACTTTTCGTTCTCTTTGTTGGTAGAGACGCGGAAGGCTTCCAGATCGGTGATGTCGGCATCGTCATGGTTAGTGACCGCCGGGATCATGATGGCGTTGCGCAGCAAATTGGCACCACTGATCTTTTTGATGCGGCTGAGTTCTTTGCGCTCAATCGGGCCAAACTTGGCAAAGTCCACCTTGGGCCACGGGATCAAGCCCAGTTCAGAGCCGCCACCGCTGCTGGCTGCTGCGGCTGGAGCCTTGGCAGCTTGTGCCAAGGTTTGGATAGCGCCCGCCATCACAGACTTGGTAAAGCCTTGGATGTCAGACTGGGTGATGCGGCCTTTGGGGCCAGAGCCTTTGACTTCGGCCAGTGGTACGCCCAGTTCGCGGGCAAACTTGCGCACCGAGGGCGAAGCGTGGGGCAGACCCAGCGCTGGGGTGGCGGTTGGGTTGTGTGCCACTGCGTTGGCCGTCACTGTGGCGGCCACGGGGGCTGCCGTAGCCACTGGAGCGGGCGCTGTTACAGCAGGGGTAGCCGCCGCCGGGGCCACAGCACCCGCAGTACCTTCCAAAATCGCCAGCAGATCGCCAATATTGACCTTGTCGCCCACTTTGACCTTCAGTTCTTTGAGCACGCCAGCGTGGGAGGAAGGAATTTCCATCGAGGCTTTGTCGCTCTCCACGGTAATCAGGCTTTGCTCGACCTTGACGCTATCGCCGGGCTTCACAAAAACCTCAATCACCGCCACGTCTTTAAAGTCGCCAATGTCGGGCACGCGCACTTCGACCGGGCCAGCCGCTACGGCCACCGCAGGGGCCGCCACCGCTACCGGGGCAGCCACAGGTGCTGCCGCAGCGGGAGCCGGGGCTGCCGCCGCAGGCACAGCGGCCTCGCCGCTGGTTTCGAGTACCAGCACGATGCTGCCTTCAGCGACCTTGTCGCCCAAAGCCACTTTGAGCTCTTTGACCACGCCAGCGTGGCTGGAGGGAATCTCCATCGACGCTTTGTCAGACTCGACGGTAATCAACGACTGCTCGGCGGCAATCGTATCGCCGGGTTTGACCAGCAGTTCAATCACTGCCACTTCACTGAAATCCCCAATATCGGGGACTTTGATTTCTACCAATGCCATGTTTGTCTCCGGTGGGGTTTATGCGTACAGCGGATTGACCTTGTCGGCATTGATGCCGTACTTGGCAATAGCTTGGGCCACGCGTTCGCGCGGCACCTCGCCTTGCTCGGCCAGTGCCGTCAGGGCAGCGACAACGATGTAATGGCGGTTGATCTCGAAGTGTTCACGCAGTTTGCTGCGGAAGTCGGAACGGCCAAAACCATCGGTGCCCAGCACCTTGTAGCTCCGCCCTTGCGGGATAAAGGCACGGATTTGCTCGGCATAGGCTTTGATGTAGTCGGTCGAAGCCACTACCGGGCCGGTGCTGGTGTTGAGTTGTTGCGCCACAAAAGGCAGGCGGGGTGTTTCTAGCGGGTGCAGCAGGTTAAAGCGTTCGGCGTCTTGGCCGTCGCGGGCCAGTTCATTGAACGATGGGCAGCTCCAGACATCGGCCTGCACGCCCCAATCGACGGCCAGCAGTTCTTGCGCAGCAAAGGATTCGCGCAGGATGGTGCCCGAACCGAGCAACTGCACACGCGGGCCAGCCACGCCTTGAGCGCCGGGCTTGCTCAGGTACATGCCCTTGATGATTTGCTCTTCGGTGCCGGGCTGGAGGCCGGGCATAGCGTAGTTTTCGTTCAGCAGCGTCAGGTAGTAGAAGACGTTGTCTTGCTTTTCGACCATGCGTTTCAAGCCGTGGTGCAAGATCACGCCCACTTCGTGCGCAAAGGTGGGGTCGTAGCTGATGCAGTTGGGGATGGTGCCTGCCAAAATGTGGCTGTGGCCGTCTTCGTGCTGCAAGCCTTCGCCATTGAGCGTGGTGCGGCCCGAGGTGCCGCCGAGCAAGAAGCCGCGTGCCTGCATATCGCCTGCGGCCCAAGCCAAGTCGCCAATGCGCTGGAAGCCAAACATCGAGTAATAGACATAAAACGGCACCATGATGCGGTTGCTGGTGCTGTAGCTGGTGGCGGCGGCAATCCAGCTGCTCATGCCACCGGCTTCGTTAATGCCTTCTTGCAGGATTTGACCGGCCTTGTCTTCCTTGTAGTACATCACTTGGTCACGATCGACCGGGGTGTACTGTTGGCCCTTGGGGTTATAAATACCAATCTGGCGGAACAAGCCTTCCATGCCAAAGGTGCGGGCCTCATCGACCAAAATCGGCACCACGCGTGGGCCAAGGGCTTGATCGCGCAGCAGTTGCGTCAAAAAGCGCACATAGGCTTGGGTGGTAGAGATTTCACGGCCTTCGGCGGTGGGTTCGAGCACGGCCTTGAAGGTTTCGAGCGAGGGCACCGTGAAATGCTCTTCGGCCTGGGTGCGGCGCTGGGGCAGGTAGCCGCCCAGGGCTTTGCGTCGCTCATGCAGGTACTGCATTTCTGGGGTGTCATCCGCTGGTTTGTAGAACGGAATGTTCGCCAGTTCGCTGTCGGGCACCGGAATGTTGAAGCGGTCGCGGATGTACTTGATGTCTTCGTCGGTGAGCTTTTTGGTCTGGTGCACGGTGTTGCGCGCTTCACCAGCCTTGCCCATGCCATAGCCCTTGACGGTTTTAATCAGCAGCACGGTGGGTTGGCCCTCGTGCTTGACGGCACGGTCAAAGGCAGCAAACACCTTTTGCGGATCGTGGCCGCCCCGGCGCAGGTTCCAGATGTCATCATCGCTCATGTGCGCGACCATCTCTAGCGTGCGCGGATCGCGGCCAAAGAAGTTTTTGCGCACATAGGCCCCGTCAAACGCCTTGAAGCTTTGGTAGTCACCATCGACGGTGTCCATCATCAGCTTGCGCAGTGCGCCGTCTTTGTCGCGGGCCAGCAAAGCATCCCACTCGCTGCCCCAGAGCAGCTTAATCACGTTCCAGCCAGCACCCCGGAATTCGCCTTCCAGCTCTTGCACGATTTTGCCGTTGCCGCGCACCGGGCCATCGAGGCGTTGCAGGTTGCAGTTAATGACGAAGATCAGGTTGTCCAAGCCTTCGCGGGCGGCCAAACCGATGGCACCCAGGCTTTCTGGCTCGTCCATTTCGCCGTCGCCGCAGAACACCCAGACTTTGCGGTTTTCGGTGTTGGCAATGCCACGGGCGTGCAGGTATTTGAGGAAACGGGCTTGGTAAATCGCCATCAGCGGCCCCAGACCCATCGACACCGTAGGGAACTGCCAGAAACCGGGCATCAGCTTGGGGTGTGGGTAGCTGGAGAGGCCCTGACCATCGACTTCTTGGCGGAAATTAAGCAGCTGTTCTTCAGTCAGGCGGCCTTCCAAAAAGGCGCGGGCATAAATACCGGGCGAGACATGGCCTTGGAAGTAAATGCAGTCGCCGCCGTGGCTGGCGCTCTCGGCTTGCCAAAAGTGGTTAAAGCCGGTGCCAAACATGGTAGCCAGCGAGGCAAACGAGCCAATATGGCCGCCCAAGTCGCCGCCATCGGCGGGGTTGTGGCGGTTGGCCTTGACCACCATCGCCATCGCGTTCCAGCGCATGTAGGCGCGCAGGCGCTCTTCAATCTCGATGTTGCCGGGGCAATGCGTTTCTTGGTGCGCCTCGATGGTGTTGACGTAGGCGGTGTTGGCCGAGAACGGCAGGTCGATGCTGTGCTGGCGGGCTTCTTCAAGCAATTGCTCAATCAGAAAGTGCGCGCGCTCTGGGCCTTCTTTGGCAATGACCGCGCTCAGGGCATCGAGCCACTCGCGGGTTTCTTGGTTGTCGATGTCGGGGCCGGTGCTTTGGGACTGGGGATCGGTCGGTGCTGACATGGTTTGTCTCCTATCGGTAAACCGTAAAGAAAGTATGCGCGCAAGGGGGTGCCGCTTGCGCAGTTTCTCATATTTTTTGTCTCATTTCAAATAATGGCTGCCAATATCGCATTATGAAAAATTGCTGCAACTGCACATTTTGCAGGGCTTCGGCAGCCCCTGTGTTCCGGCCTACACTTGCTGCCTATGTTTCGACGCTTTCTGACCACGGCCCGCCAGCGCGGGGCCACTTTGCTGCGCCA
>JAIESZ010000247.1 GCA_019745615.1 Burkholderiaceae bacterium | reverse complement strand
GCCGTCCACTGAGAAAAGCTCCAGTGCTCGTACTTCGACGATGTTGGAGAGTTTTTGCAAGGTGGACAACACCGACACTTCTAGACGCAGGTGGTCACGCTGGCCAGTCATTTCGACCAGATTTTGCAAAATGGGCTTCATGGGGTGTCGGTGTGTTTCATAAAAAAATAGCAGCCGCTCAGGCGCTGCGGCGCAAAAAGACCAAATCCCAGACACCGTGGCCTAGACGCAAGCCTCGGTTTTCAAACTTGGTCAGGGGGCGGTAATCGGGCTGGGGGGCGTAGCCGTCAGGGGTGCTATTGTGCAGCAGCGGATCGGCACCCAGCACCTCCAGCATTTGTTCGGCATAGGGTTGCCAGTCGGTGGCGCAGTGCAAGTAGCCGCCGGGCTTGAGCCTTGCGGCCAGTTTGGCTACCAGAGCAGGCTGGATCAGGCGGCGCTTGTTGTGCTTCTTTTTGTGCCAAGGGTCAGGAAAGAAGATGTGGATGCCATCCAAGCTGGCCGGGGCCAGCATGTGGTCAATCACTTCCACGGCATCGTGTTGCAGGATGCGGATGTTTTCTAGCTCTTGTTCGCCTATGCGCTTGAGCAGTGCGCCCACGCCCGGCTCATGCACTTCGCAGCACAAGAAGTTGTCGTTGGGGCGCACGCGGGCAATGTGCGCGGTGGCCTCGCCCATGCCAAAGCCGATTTCTAAGATTAGCGGGGCAGTGCGGCCAAAGCTGGCCGCTGCATCCAAAGGCTGGCCGGTGTAAGACAGGATAAAACGCGGCCCCAGCTCTTCAAAAGCCTTGGCTTGGCCGGTGGTGGTTCGTCCGGCACGGCGCACAAAACTTTTGATGGTTTTGGGATAGGCTACGCCAGCGGGTGCGATGTTATGGGGCGTGGCATCAGGGCCGACGTTGGGGGAGATGGGGGTTGCAGTGGCAGTCACGGGGGCTGATGGTAAAGATGCGTCCAAGCCCTGACCCAAAGGCTCAGAGCATCTGACAGTGTAGCTTGCTCTGGAGGCACTGCGGGCAGTTGCAGCACTTGGGCCGCAGCCGATAGCGCTTGCAGCGGTATTTTTAGATCGAGCGCTGGGGCACCATGCTGTTTAGAGAGCTTTTCGCCATCAGCGCCGCACACCAATGGGGTGTGCAGGTAGTGTGGTGTGGGCAGTCCCAAAGCTTGTTGCAGCAAAATTTGACGCGGCGTATTGTCAGCAAGGTCTTCACCGCGCACGATATGGGTGATGCCTTGGGCACCATCATCGACCACTACGGCCAGTTGGTAGGCCCACAGGCCATCGGCACGGCGCAGAACAAAATCGCCAATAGTGTGCGCCACATTTTGTTGTTGTGGCCCTAAACGCCGGTCATGCCACGCCACAGTGGCTGCATTTTGGGTGTTCAAGCGCCAAGCGCGGGCTGGGCGGCCCTGTAAGCCTGAGCGGCAGGTGCCAGGGTAGGGCAGGGCGGCATGGCGCTCTTTGGCATGGCCTTGCGCCGCATGGACGTCTGCAATGTCTTTGCGCGAGCAGGCACAGGGATAGGCCAAGCCTTGGGCCAGCAAACCCTCCAGTGCTTGTTGGTACGCTGGCGCCCGCGCGGATTGCCACAGCGGCGGCGCATCCGGATGCAGGCCGCAGGACGCCAACTGCTGCAAGATGGTGTGCGCCGCGCCGGGGGTGCAGCGCGGCGTGTCCGCATCTTCGATGCGTACCAGCCAGCGCCCACCGTGGCCGCCATTCCATGCGCGGGCATCAAGCCAACTAGCCAGCGCGGCCACCAAGGAGCCAGCATGGAGCGGCCCCGTGGGCGACGGGGCAAAGCGGCCTATATAGAGCGCGGGAGGGCTCATGGCTGGCTGGGGCTGCCTTTGCGCTGGTCGTTTTAGGCGTTGACGCTGGCGTTGACCGCCAAAGCCAACTCTAGGCCAGAAATAAAGGCATCTTCGAGGCGGTGGCCTAGGCACCAGTCACCGCAGGCACCGATGCCGTTCTGGCTATCGAACAGGTGGCTTTTGCCCAGCGGTTGTGTGGTTTGGGCATAGCGCCAGCGGCGCATTTCGACATAGCCGGGTTCGGCGCGGATGCCGGTGACTTCGGCAAAGGCCTTGAGCAGCTTGGCTTGTACGCGGCTGCTGTCATCGTTGATGTGCTCGTGTGACCAAGCCGGGCTGGCTTGCACTGTCCAGCGTTCCACAATGCCGCGTTGGGGCTTGGACGATTCGCGTGCCAGCCAAGCGATGCGGTGGTGTGTGCTGCGCGCTGCATTCCATTGTGGCCCCAGCGTGGTCAGGCCGGGCCGTACCGATTGTGGGAAAGCCAGCATCATCGTCCAGCACGGCGCAGTGATGACACCGGCAATGTCTGCCACCAGCGGCGTTTGGATGCTCGATTGCGTCAGCAGAGAGCGGGCCGGATCGGCAGGTTGCGCTAGCAGCACGGCATCAAAGCCCGCCACCACTTCTTGCGCACCGTCTGGGGCTTGCGCCCGCACTTGCCAATGCTGGGGCTTGAGCGGGTCGCGTTCTATCGCCACCACATGGGCGTTGGTGTGCAGATGGCCGCCTTGGCGCAAAGGCTCGGCCCAAGCCACGGCCAAGGCTTGCATATCAGGGTTGGCTACCCAATGGGCTTCTCCGGGGGGCTGGCTGGCAGAGGCGACATGGCCGGTGGCATCGAGCACGCGGATGGCATTGGCACTCCAAGGGCGGAACACGCCCGGCACGGTGTCCAATGCCAGCGCAAAGCGCTCATCGCGGATGGTGAAGTATTGCGCCCCAGCATCAAAACTGCCAAATGGCGAATGGTGGCTAGCCATGCGCCCACCTACTTCGTCGGATTTTTCAAATACCGTGACCCGATGGCCTGCATTGATGAGGGTGCGGGCGCAGGCGATGCCGGCCAGCCCAGCGCCTACCACGGCAAAGTGGCGCGGCAGCGGGGACGTGGTGCTGCTGCCCAAAGGGCGTGAGCGGGCAGGAGAAGCAGGGGTACGGGGAGGCATAGCAGACCTTTCAGGAAAGCGAAGGAAAAGCGAGAACCTTGGCACTCTACACCGCTCGCAGGGGGGTACTGCTAAAAGTGGTGGTGGTTTTCTAGCAGCGCGGCCCGCGTGGTGCGGCTGCGCAGTTGCTCTAGCCACCATTGCAGCGCCCGCCCAGCGGGTTTTTGCGTGCCTTTCCAAGCGTAGTACATGCGTACATTGCGCTCCGAGCGCACCACTTTGCGCGTGACCAGCCGCCCGGCCTCTAAATAGGGCCGAGCCATTGCCATGGGCAAAAAGCCGCAGCCCAAACCGCGCAGTTGTGCCTGCAATTTGGCCTGCATGGATGCCACGGTGAGCACATCTTGCCCGCCCATCAGCCCGATGCTAGTCTGGCTGCTGTGCGCAGAATCTGCCACCGCCACCAAGCGGTGTTGTAGCAGGCAGGCATCGCTGATCGGTTCTGGGGCTTGGGCCAGCGGATGGTGTGGAGCTACAGCAAACAAAAAGGCGCTATCGCCGAGCATTTCTAGCTGCAAACCGGCCACATTGCTGGCATTGACGGCCACCCCAATGGCTAAATCGGCGCAGCCTGAGGTCAGGGCTTCGAGCGTGCCAGTGAGAATTTCGTCGCGCAGTTTGAGGCGGGTGGGGGGCGCTAGATCGTAAAAGGCTTGTACCAGCTCCAATACCGTGTAGGGCGACATCACGCCATCGACGGCGATGGTGAGTTGCGGTTCCCAGCCAGTCGCTACCCTCCGTACCCGGTGCGCGACAGCTTCTACGTCTTGCAGCAGGCGTTGGCCTTCGCGCAGCAGCTCGGTGCCCGCCGGGGTGGGCTTGGCTTGGCGCGAGCTGCGATCAAATAGGAGAACGTCCAAGGCTTCTTCGATTTGGCGTACGCGGTAGGTCAGGGCGCTGGGCACCAGCCCTAAAGAACGTGCCGCAGCCGCAAAACTGCCTGCCACGGCAATTTCTTGCAACATAGCCAAGCTGTCGGGAGTGAGTACATCGCGTGGATTTCGCATGGTAGCGGCTCATTGATTGCAATTTTTTGCATTATCCCGTCAAGTGGCTTGCACCTGTAACAGGGGGATTGACTCTACAGTCAAGGCTTCTGATCTATGAAGAAAGAGACAGGCACCATGCTCACGATACGCAAATCACAAGACCGGGGCTATGCCGATCATGGCTGGCTGCGCTCGCACCACAGTTTCTCTTTTGCCGGTTATTACGACCCAGCGCACATGGGGTTTGGCAATTTGCGCGTCATCAATGA
>JAIESZ010000058.1 GCA_019745615.1 Burkholderiaceae bacterium | reverse complement strand
ATGTACCAATCCTTCACGGTAGCCAACCAAGTGCGCCGCGCCACGCAGTTGCAAGAGGCTTATCACGTTGAAGGCACACCGTCGATGGGGGTGGCAGGCCGTTATTACACTGACGGCACCATGGCTGGGGGGTTGCAAGCCATGTTGCAGGTGGTCAACCACCTGACCACCATCAAGGCTTGAGTGGCACCCACCTGCCTGTGACCATAGCCCGCTGTCGCGGGCTTTTTTTTGGCGGGCAGGCATGGCTACAATCGCTGCAAGATTCGTGCCTTTTTTAATGAACCGCCTTTTTACGCTCCCCCTGTTTGCCTGCCTGGCTGTTGCCCCGTTCACGCTGGCATACGCCGAAAAGGCCGACCGCCATCAGCCCATGAACATTGAGGCCGATGCCCTGCGCCATGACGAATTGCAGCAAAGCAGCGTGTTCACAGGCCGCGTGGTGCTGACCAAAGGCTCTATCGTGCTGCGTGGTGAGCGCTTAGAGGTTCACCAAGATGCCGATGGCTACCAGTCTGGCACCGTGACCGCCGCCGCAGGCCAACGTGCGTTTTTCCGGCAAAAACGCGACGCTGCCCCCGGTGCCCCGGAAGAGTTTGTGGAAGGCGAAGGCGAACGCATCGAATACAACGGCCGCACTGACACCGTGCGGCTGCTGCGCCGCGCCGAGTTGCGCCGCTACCAAGGTGCCAAGTTGCAAGATGAGCTGACAGGGGCGGTGATTGTCTATAACAACCTGACCGACGTGTTTAGCGTCGATGGTCAGCCGCGTGGTGTGGATGGTGCGGCTGCGCCGGGTGGCCGTGTCCGGGCCATTTTGGCCCCCAAGACCACGCCAGCCCCCGCTTCCCCCGCAGCAGCGGTGCCCGCATCGTCGTCCTTGCGCTCTAGCCCAGCGCTGGGCAGCCCCAAGCCATGAGCGCGCCTGCCGCCGCCGCTCAGACCCCTGCGGGCAGCCGCCTAGAGGTGCTGCATCTGGCTAAATCCTATGGCAAACGCCAAGTGGTTAAAGATGTATCGCTGGTGGTAGAAAAAGGTGAGGTGGTTGGGCTGCTTGGCCCCAACGGCGCGGGCAAGACGACATCGTTTTACATGATTGTGGGTTTGCTGCCCAGCGATGGCGGTGATATCCGCATTGATGGTCAGTCGGTGGTGCGTATGCCCATCCACAAACGCTCACGCCTAGGGCTATCGTATCTGCCGCAAGAAGCCTCTATCTTTCGCAAGCTCACGGTGCAAGAAAATGTGCGCGCCGTGCTGGAGCTGCAACACGGTGACGATGGCAAACCCCTGAGCAAGGCAGAAATCGAGCAGCGCTTGACGGCCTTGCTAGAAGAGCTGCGCGTCGATCACCTGCGCGATTCTCCAGCACTGGCATTGTCTGGCGGCGAGCGGCGTCGGGTCGAGATTGCCCGTGCCTTAGCCACGCAGCCGCGCTTTATTTTGCTTGATGAGCCGTTTGCGGGCATTGACCCGATTGCGGTGATTGAAATCCAGCGCATCATTGGTTTTTTAAAAGCCCGTGGCATTGGCGTGCTCATTACCGACCACAACGTGCGCGAAACACTGGGCATTTGCGACCACGCCTGCATCATCAGCGATGGTCGGGTGCTGGCCCAAGGCACGCCGTCTGAGATTGTGAACAACGCCGAGGTGCGCCGGGTGTACTTGGGCGAACATTTCCGCATGTAACCCGATGAAGCCCGGCCTGTCTCTGCGCGTATCGCAGCACCTGACCCTGACGCCGCAGTTGCAGCAGTCCATCCGGTTGTTGCAACTCTCGACGCTAGAGCTAGGCCAAGAAGTCGAGCAGATGCTGGCCGACAACCCCTTTTTGGAGCGCAACCCCGACGAGGCTCCGCGTGAGGAGTTTGGTCTGGCCCAGTCTGATGCCCCAACCACCCCCGACGAGCCAGCTGCTGAGTGGTCGGCCCCGCTCAGTAGTGCCAGCAGTGCTAGCACCGCCGACACCGATACCAGCAGCAGTGAGAACAGCAGCACCGAAACGCTCGATTGGGAGGGCGATGGCAGCGTCGATATGGCCCCCGACGATAGCGAGTGGGGGGGTGATGCTCCGGCCTCTAGCCGTAACAACGCAGACGATAACGAGGTCAGTGCCACCGATTTGGCCCACGGCCACGAATCGTTGGCCGCCTTTTTGCACCGGCAGGCGCTGGGGCTGCGGCTGTCCCCAGAAGACAAAGCGGCGCTGTATTTCCTGATTGAATCGCTCAACGAAAACGGTTATCTGGAAGACTCGCTCGAAGCCTTGGCCCAAGAGCTGGCCGGAGATGAACACCACAGCGAGATAGAGCAGTTGCTGCACCATTTCACGGTAGCGCTGCGCTTGTTGCAAACACTGGAGCCGGTGGGCGTGGGCGCACGCGATTTGGCCGAATGCCTGCGGCTGCAACTGGCCGCCTTGGCGGCACACCCCCAACCCGGCCAAGAACCGGCAACCATTGCGCTGGCGCTGCGTATCTGCCAGCAGCCATTGGACGGGCTGGCCCGCCGCGACGTGCGCCGCTTGGCGCAAACGTGTGCCGCCACCGAGGAGCAAACCCGCGCCGCGATGGCGCTGATTGCCCGGTTGGAGCCTCGTCCGGGGCGGCCTTTTGTCTCGGTAGAGCGCAATGCCGTTATTCCGGATGTGCTGGTGCGCCGCATCGGGCATGGGCAGGCTGGGCACCAATTTAGTGTGCAGCTGAATCCTGAAGTCATGCCGCGCTTGCGCATCCACGATATCTATGCCGGTGCCTTGCGTGGGCGTCGCCAAGACGAAGGCCACCAAGCGTTGCAACAGCGCCTGCAAGAGGCGCGTTGGTTCATCAAGAACATCCAGCAGCGCTTTGACACCATCTTGCGCGTCTCCCAAGCCATTGTGGAGCGGCAAAAAAACTTTTTTGTGCATGGCGAGTTGGCCATGCGCCCGCTGGTGCTGCGCGACATTGCCGATGCGCTGGGCCTGCACGAGTCCACCATCTCACGCGTGACCACGGCCAAATACATGGCTACGCCGCAGGGCACCTACGAGCTGAAATACTTTTTTGGCTCTGGCTTGGGCACCGACAGCGGCGGCAATGCCTCCAGCACCGCCGTGCGGGCGCTCATCAAGCAGTTTATTGCCGCCGAAAGCCCGGCCAAACCGCTGTCAGACAGCCAATTGGCCGAGATGCTCAAGGAGCAGGGCATTGAATGCGCCCGCCGCACGGTAGCCAAATACCGCGAAGGCCTCAAAATCCCTACCGCCACGCTGCGCAAAACGCTGTAGCGCGGCGGTGCAGGCCTGTTTACTCTGCGGGGGCTGGTGCCACCTTGGCGGCCCGGCTACGGGCACTGTGCAGGGCGCGCAGCACGGTGTTGGCGTCCATGCCATACATATCGGCAAAGGCTTGCACGGTTTTTTGGCCGCTGGCCTCAAAGGTGCGCAGCAGGGCTTCTTCGCGGGCCATTTTTTCTGCCAACTCGCCCAAGGCTTGGTCTAGCAGGGCGTTGGCGGCTTCATCGCGGGTGCGTACGCGCTCGGCGTAGTCTTCACGCGACAGGCCGCTGGCTTCCAAATTAGCCACGATGCGGGCGCACAGTTTGGCTGTCATTTCGGGGTTGTTGTGCCCTTGGCGGCGGCGGTACACCTCTAGCAGGGCGTGATGGATGTGCTCAGGGGCCATGGCCTCCACGGGCTGGCCTTGCAGGTCGTGGCGCTGCTGGCCGGTGGCTACGCTTTGCAGGTAGCGGGTAGAGCGGGTGTGCTGCCCCAGTGCTTGCTTGAGGGCTTCGCGCTCAAACACTTCAGGGTGGGCAGCCATCAGGTCTTGGAAGATGCCGCGCTTGAGGGGCCGAAACACCGCGCCAAAAAGCTGGGGATAGAGTTCTGCCAGTTTTTCTAATGTGGGTGGTACGGGGCGTGGCGTGCGGCTGGGTGGGGTGCCGGGCGCTGCTGCGGTAGTGGCTGGGGTGCTAGGCGCTGCACGCTTGCCACGGCGGGCGCGGCTCCGGCGTGGCGCGGCGGCCTTGGCCTCGCCTGCGGGAGACTCTGCCCCCACGGCGGGTGCTGGCCCCCCTTCTGTAGCAGTAACTGCGTTATGGGTGGCAGAAACGGCATCTACAGGGATGGGCGTGGAGGAAGCTGCGGGCGCGGAATCGTTCATGGAGCAAAAAATCAGATCAAAGAGTGGCGAATGATGCCAGCCTTGGGCTAGGCATGGCCAAAAAGCCCCATTTCAGGGCGGCGATGGTGGTGATGCCGGGG
>JAIESZ010000088.1 GCA_019745615.1 Burkholderiaceae bacterium | reverse complement strand
GTGGTGCCTGCCGCCGCTGTATTGGCTGTACTGGCTATTGTTCCCCCCAAGCCCCCAGCGCCACCACCACCGCCGGCACTAGAGCCACCAAAAGCCGAGCTGTTGGCCGATGGCAAGGCCGAGGCCCCGGAGTTGCTGGCTGCCGGTGCAGCGGCCCCACCAAACAATTGCTGCAAAATGCCCGACAGATGCTGGGCATTGCTGTTGACCACCGGATAAACGTGCACATAGGCCCCCAAGCCATTGCGTGGCTCGGCATCTAGCGTTTTTGTCCATTGCTCGGCGGCCTGCATCAGCTTGTCGTTGGCCGTGGCTACCAGCAGTGCGTTCATGCGCACCACGGGCAGAACATAAACCTTGTTGGCATCCGTGCCCGCCCAGTTAAACAGGCCTGAGGTTTTAAACAGGCCGTCGATCTCCTTGGCCATGTCGTTGGCCTCGGCGTGCTCTAGCTGCAACAGCTTGATCTGGACATGGTTGAAGTAATCCACATCCAGTGTTTTCACCATATCGACGATTTTGTCTACATTGGCCTGCCGGTCGGCCACGATCAGGTGCTTGTTGGCAGGATCGTTGGTAATGGCCGCCTGTGACCCGACAAAATTGCGCAGGGTATTGACAAGCTGGTTGGCCTGCACAAAACGCAGCGGAATGATCTGCATCACCACCGAGCCTGCGCCTACGCCTTGGCCGCTCAAAGAATCACGCACCGCCGCCGCATCGCGCAACACCTTGTAGGTCTTGCCTTGGCGCACGATGGCGATATTGCTGGTAGACAAGGCCGTCTCTAGCGCGCTAAAGATGTCGGCCATGCTGATGGCCCCGGTGCTCTTGAGCGTAATGCGGCCCTGCACCGACGGATCAATGATGTAGTCGAGCTTGAGGATATCGCCCAGCACCACCTGCAACACGTCGTAAATGTCGGCGTTGTCAAACTTGAGCGTCACGCCGGGGTTGGGGGTGTTAGACAGCTCGGCACCCGCATTGCCAGTAGGTGCTGCGGTGCGAGCTGGCGGCACAGGCGTGGCAGCAAGGGCTGGAGTGGCAGCCAACGGCTGGGTGGCTACGGGCGTTGGTGCTGCCGGTGCGGGTGCTGGGGCCACTGGCGCAGGTTTAGCTTTATTGAGCAGCGTAGACAGCGCGGTGCCACTGGCAGCCGTGGGTGCAGTGGCATCTGCTGCTGGCGTTGGCGTAGGCGCTGGTGCCGGATTGGCTGCCTGCATGGGCAGGCCGGTAAACGGATTGACCATGACCGGCGGCTGCTGCGCCAGCACGCTAGGAGCCATCAAGGCCACGCCGGGCACCAACAGACTGGCAAGGGCGATTTTGCGCAGCATGAAAGAGGGTAGTTTGTTCATTATTGTGGCTTACGAGAATTCGGAAGATCGCGGTTGTTTTTGGCAGTGGCTGCGGCAGCGGCTACGGTTTCCAGCGCGGCGGGCATGGGTTTCATGTGCAGGCTGGTCAGGCGCATGGTGATATCGAGCTGCTGGCCGCCGCGCTGTGGGTCGGGCACCACCTTGAGCTCCAGATTTTCGATGCCCAGCGTCTTTGGCGCTTGGGCCAAGGCCGCTTGCAGGCGGGGCAACTGCTGCGGCACCCCCTGAAAATGGGCAGTCAGAGAGATGCGGTTTACCACCGTATTGACCGGCTTGTCTTGCAGGTCGGTAAATTGCACGCCATCAAAATACAGCGATTGCAGCATAGGCTGCAACTGGCCCTGCATGGCTTGCAGCGCCTCTTGCGCGTTGGCATGGACAAAGACCTTTTGCTGCACAGTCTGAAAATCGGCGTTCAACTTGTCATGGCTGGCCCCGATTTTTTCGTTCAGTGCGAGGATGCTTTCGTTGTTTTCTGCCGTCAGTTGCTGATCGACCACTTCTTCGCGCTTTTCAAGATAAGGCCCCAGATGCTCATCGAACAAAGAGGCCAGCAGCAGTACAACCACCAACGGAAAAGCAAAGTATTTGATCCCGTGTTCACGGTACACACGTTGGGCCGCACGTTTCATGGTTTTGCCTTTTCTGGCTCGGTGGGTTTGGCCTCGGTGGCGGGGGCAGGTTCAGGCGCGGGTGCTTGTTTAGCAGCCTGCATATGGATGGCAATACTTTGCTCGGCCAAGAACTCAGGCACAGGCATCTCGGTAAAGGGCTGGTACTGCGGCAAAGGATGCTCACGCAGCCACTGCACAGCGGCTTCATCGCCGGTGCCTGCTAAGGCCACGTCTTTTCCATCCAAGCGCAGGTAAAGCAGCGCTGCCGGGGGTGGCGGAAACACGGCCAGAACGTCAGGCAAGGCTGCTGCGGCTTGGTTGTCTTTGTCCAGGGCTTGGGCGGCATGAACTACATCGGCCATCCACAGGGTTTTGGCCTTGAGCAGCTTGGCTGCTTCTACCTTGGGGGCTTGCTTGCGCAAGTCTTCGTGGGTGTCTTCGATTTGGCGCTCTAGTCGGCCATCGTGCCACAGCATGGTGCCTAAGGCCACCAGCCCCAGCACTGCCGCCGCCATGCTCCAAATGTTGATTTTTTGGATCAACTCGTTGTGCGTGGCTTGCAGCACGATACCCTCTAACCCAGAGCGCCAAAGCTGCTCTAACAAGGCGGCAGATGGCTGTGCAGGCAAGGCTTGCGCGGCGTGGGGCCAAACCTCTTTGGCGGGCAGATGTGCAGCAGGGGCGAACAATTGCACGCCCCCCTTGGCAGTCTCTTTCTGGTTTTCAGGCAAGCTGGCCAGTTCGATCTGTAGCAGCCCAGCCAAACCATCGCCCAGCGCCGCAGACTCAACCACGCGGCTGCGCAAAATAGCACCACCGGGAGCAAAAATATGCAAGAAATAATCGTCTTGCGCGCCCTCTAGCACCAAGCTGATGTGCTTTTTGCTGCGGGTGCACAGGGGTTGGAACAGTTGCGCCCGGGCAAAAAGCTCTACCGCCCGCAGTTGGCAGGCGCTACTGATACGCTCGATTTCAGTAGCCCAATCTTTGTGCATCCAAAGCAGGGATTTTTCCTCCCCTGGGCCAAAGCGATCCGGTTGTGTGAGCACGCTGCCCGGCGCAAAGGGCAGCAGAGCACCCGGCTCCGCCAGCGCAGTCGCTGGCATAGGCGGCAAGACGCCCAGAATGTCGCCCGCCAACACCCAGTACACATCGCTGCGGGCCGGAGTCTGCCAACTCTGGCAGCACTCCTTCAAGGCTGCCTGTACGCGCTGGAGGTAATCATCACCCTCAGGCAAGGGGGTTTGGTGCGCATGGGCCTGCTTCCAGCCCAGCCAGCCGCGCTGAAAGTGCAGCACCTGCACGCCGTGCGGAGAAAGAGAGACGAGCAGTTGGTGTCGCCGTGAAGGAGAAGTAAACCGGTTGCGCATGGGGTAAAGCGTCACAATCCTAAAAAATAATCGTCAATGGCCGTGCTGACCTCAAAACGGTAGGCTGCGTTCTGTCCATTGGTCCAGCACCTGCAAAGCCCCATTCTTTTTGCCCACAGTGGCCCGCAAAATGCTGCTACCGGCTACCGGTTTGCTACGCTGCGGATAAGCCCGTAATAGCCACACCGGGTTGTCTGGGGTGGCTGCTGTCAGCCCCGTGCCTTGCAACCATGCCTGAAACTGCACCGGCGCGACCGGGCCAGCGCGCCGCCATTGGCCCAGTTGTTGCAACTGCGCATCTGTGGCATTGCCCAGCACCGCAAACAGGGGCAGCGGCGTTAAGTCTTTATCCACCTTTTTGTGGCCTGACCCCACCACCAGCCAATGCTGCAAGCCCTGCACGGCCCCAGCCACGGTGGTAGTAGAGACCATGCTGCGCGGAATCTCTGGCCAGTCGAGCAATTCTTGCAGACTGGCAAAGCCAGCACCACCACGCATGCGGATCAGCTCTTGCTTGAACTCCACCAAGCGGGCAGCCAAAGTTTGTGCGGCCAGCGGTGTCGGTGCCCCCAGCAGCAAGAACAGGCGCTCCCACTCTGGTGCCGTGAGTGTATTGGCATCAGGCAGGCCGAGGGCCTCTTGCACCTGCACCTCAATGCGCCGCTTGACCACCGTGACGGTATAGGGCTGGGGGGCAGGCCGCCAAAACTGCCCATTGCGCAGCAGTTCATCTTTCGGGTCAAGCTGCAAACTATTGACCGCGTCGGTGAGGGCCAATTGGGCAACAGCATACTGCAGAGCCCCTTGCAGGGCGTAGTTTTCTTGGAGCAAGTCTTTTTCGCGGGCCAGCAACTGGGTATCTAGGCGCAGCGAGGCACTGACTCC
>JAIESZ010000026.1 GCA_019745615.1 Burkholderiaceae bacterium | reverse complement strand
GCTTTGCAGTACATGAACCTGCAACCGGGCAAACCACTGAACGATATTTTTGTCGATAAGGTGTTTATCGGCTCTTGTACCAACAGCCGCATCGAAGACATGCGCGAAGCCGCTGCCGTGGTGAAAAAGCTGGGGCAAAAAGTAGCCAAGAACGTGAAACAGGCGCTGGTGGTGCCCGGCTCTGGACTGGTGAAAGAGCAGGCCGAACGCGAAGGGCTGCACGAAATTTTCAAGGCCGCTGGTTTTGAATGGCGCGAGCCGGGCTGCTCAATGTGCTTGGCGATGAATGCCGACCGCTTGGAGCCGGGCGAGCGCTGCGCCTCTACCAGCAACCGCAATTTTGAAGGCCGCCAAGGTGCGGGGGGGCGTACCCACTTGGTCAGCCCCGCTATGGCGGCTGCCGCTGCGGTGCACGGGCATTTTGTGGATGTTCGTACGTTTGCTTGATAGCCCCGCAGGAGCACTGTCGTGAAAAAAATCGCCACTCTCATCGCCCTGTCGCTGGCCTTTGTGCTGACTGGCTGCAACACCGTCAAGGGTGTGGGCCAAGATATCGGCAAAGCCGGTTCCGCTATTGAACGCGCCGCCAAGTAAAAGGCTTCCCATGCAGAAATTTACCCTTCACCAAGGCATCGTGGCCCCGATGGACCGCGAGAACGTCGATACCGACGCCATCATCCCCAAGCAGTTTCTCAAGTCGATCAAAAAGACCGGCTTTGGCGTGAACTTGTTTGACGAATGGCGTTACCTTGACCACGGCGAGCCGGGCCAAGACCCGGCCAGCCGCCAGTCCAACCCCGACTTTGTGCTAAACCAGCCGCGTTATGCGGGTGCTTCCGTCTTGTTGGCACGCAAAAACTTTGGCTGCGGCTCCAGCCGCGAGCACGCCCCTTGGGCGCTGGAGCAGTATGGCTTTCGCGCCATCATTGCGCCTAGCTTTGCCGATATCTTCTTTAACAACTGCTTCAAGAATGGCTTGTTGCCCATCGTGCTGCCCGAAGCCACGGTGGCGCAGTTGTTTGATGAAGTGGCGGCCTTTACTGGCTATCAACTCACCATTGATCTGGAGCGTCAAGTCATCGTGCGCCCACAAGGCGAAGAAATCCCGTTTGATGTGGTGCCGTTCCGCAAATACTGCCTGCTTAACGGCTTTGACGATATTGGCCTGACCCTGCGCCATGCCGACAAGATCAAATCCTTTGAGGCCGAACGTTTGGCGACCAAGCCTTGGCTGGCCCACACCATGGTGGCTTAAACGTCCGCCACAGATATTCAATCTTTCTTAAAAGTACATCATGAAAATTGCAGTGTTGCCGGGTGACGGCATTGGTACCGAAATCGTCGCTGAAGCCGTCAAGGTGCTCAATGCCTTGGATTTGAAGTTTGAGATGGAAACCGCCCCCGTGGGCGGTGCTGCCTACGAGGTGGCAGGCCACCCGCTGCCCGAATCCACCCTCAAGCTGGCGCAAGAAGCCGATGCCATTTTGTTTGGTGCGGTGGGCGACTGGAAATACGACAAACTGGATCGCCCGCTGCGCCCTGAGCAAGCCATTTTGGGCCTGCGCAAGGCCATGGGCCTGTTTGCCAACTTCCGCCCCGCCATTTGTTACGAGCAGCTTACCCACGCCTCCAGCCTCAAGCCCGAATTGGTGGCCGGGCTGGACATCCTCATCATCCGTGAGTTGACTGGCGATATTTACTTCGGCCAGCCCCGTGGCCGCCGTATTGCCACCGATGGCCACTTTCCCGGTGCCGAAGAAGCGTTTGACACCATGCGCTACTCGCGCCCTGAGATTGAGCGCATCGCCCACGTTGCTTTCCAAGCCGCGCAAAAGCGCAGCAAGCGCGTGACCAGCGTCGATAAGGCCAACGTGCTCGAAACCTTCCAACTCTGGAAGGATGTGATGACCGAAATCGGTCAACAGTACCCCGATGTGGCGCTTGATCACATGTACGTCGATAACGCAGCGATGCAACTGGTCAAAGAGCCGAAAAAGTTTGACGTGCTGGTCACGGGCAATATGTTTGGTGACATCTTGTCGGATGAAGCCTCTATGCTCACTGGCTCCATCGGTATGTTGCCTTCGGCCAGCCTGAACAGCAAAGGCCAAGGTTTGTACGAACCCAGCCACGGCAGCGCCCCCGACATCGCGGGCAAGGGCATTGCCAACCCGTTGGCCACCATCCTGAGCGCCGCCATGATGCTGCGCTTTAGCCTGAAACAGCCCGAAGCAGCTGACCGCATCGAAAACGCCGTGAAAGCCGTGCTGGCCCAAGGGCTGCGCACCGGCGACATCTACAGTGAAGGCACTACCAAGGTCAACACTGTGCAGATGGGCGATGCAGTGGTCAAGGCATTGGGCTGATTTGTAGGCCAGTCATCCGCTACAATGAAAAGCTATGTTTGCCGCCTGCCAGTTCCTGCTGAACAACGCCTCTGCCATCATGGTAGGCGGGGCTGTGCGCGCAACCATCACCAAAACCACGACCATTAAGGGCTGATCCAGCTCCGGTATCGTCGTGCGCCCCTCCCCGGCCAGACGAGCCGGGCAACCGATCAGCCCCTACGGTGTGGTAACGTTTTTTATCATCGAAGGGGCTTGAAATGAGCAAATTGGTAGGTTTGGTCGGCTGGCGCGGTATGGTCGGCTCGGTGTTGATGGATCGTATGCAGGCCGAGGGTGACTTCGACCTGATCGAACCCATCTTCTTCTCTACATCCAATGCAGGCGGCAAGGCCCCAGCGCAAGCCAAGGCGCACACTGCGCTGCAAGATGCCAATGACATCGCTGCACTGGCCCAATGTGACATCATCATCACCGCCCAAGGTGGTGACTACACCAAAGAGGTGTTCCCTAAGCTGCGCGCTTCGGGCTGGCAAGGCCACTGGATTGATGCCGCCTCCTCGCTGCGCATGGAGCAAGATGCTGTCATTGTGCTCGATCCCGTCAACGACAATGTCATCCAAAAGGCGCTGGCCGCAGGTGGCAAGAACTGGATTGGCGGCAATTGCACCAACTCCATCCTGCTGATGGGTTTGGGCGGTTTGTTCAAGGCCGATCTGGTGGAATGGGTCAGCTCCATGACCTACCAAGCCGCTTCGGGCGGTGGTGCCAACCACATGCGCGAGTTGCTCAAGGGCATGGGTGTTGTCCACGCGGCGGTGGCCGATGAGCTGGCTACCCCCGCTTCGGCCATTTTGGACATCGACCGCAAAGTCGCTAAGACCATCCGCGAAGATGTGCCCACCGAGTTCTTTGGCGCACCATTGGCCGGTGGCCTGATCCCTTGGATCGACGTGCAACTGCCTAATGGCCAGTCCAAAGAAGAATGGAAGGGCCAAGCCGAGGTCAATAAGATCTTGGGTACCGAAGCCACCATCCCCGTCGATGGCCTGTGCGTGCGTATCGGCGCTATGCGCTGCCACAGTTTGGCCCTGACCCTCAAGCTCAAGAAAGACCTGCCACTGGCTGAGATCGAAGCTATCATCCAAGGCGGCAACCCTTGGGTGAAGTGGGTAGCCAACGACCGTGCTATCACCGTCAAGGAGCTGACCCCCGCTTCCATCACCGGTGGCCTGCAAGTGGGCGTGGGTCGGGTGCGCAAGCTCAACATGGGGCCAGAGTACCTGTCAGCCTTTGTGATTGGCGACCAACTGCTGTGGGGTGCTGCCGAGCCGCTGCGTCGCATGTTGCGTATTTTGCTGGCTGCCTGATCGGCGGACTCAAAACCGGGTGTGTCCATTGGAAACACCCGATTACGCCCCGTTGTCAGGGGACAACACACCGGGTGCCACGGGGCGCGATTGATAGACCCAGACCAGCGTAAAACGCAGCTGTTCTTGTCAGGCCAAGGCATTGCTGCTATGGTGTTTTGATCGTTCTCCAAGTGGCACAAGCGCTAGTTTTTCTTGTCTGCAAGTCCGCTTGATCGGGCCTCTCTTTTCTTATCAGTTGATAGCAACCATGCATCGTTGGAAATACTCTGCGCTGGCAGGAGCGGTCGTGGCGACCCTTGGCCTGTATGCCGCTGACGCTTCGGCTCTGGCCCTAGGACAAATCACAGTGCAGTCCGCCCTGGGCGAGCCTTTGCGCGCTGAGATCGAACTGCCCCAGATCAGTCCCGCCGAAGCCGATACCCTGCGTGCTAGTCCAGCCGCCGCAGAGATTTTTCGCAGTCAGGGCATGGAATACTCCCCCGTCGTCACGCAAATGCGTGTGCGGCTGGAGCGCCGCGCCAACG